>JAZDFJ010000076.1:0-2350 GCA_043807995.1 Candidatus Woesearchaeota archaeon | reverse complement strand
ATCATCCATCTGCACCCATAAGGCAAGGGGATATATAAAGTTATCCAAGAAGGATTATATATAATCTTTGAGGGTATTAAATATATAACATAGGTTAATGCAAAAAATCCCGTTCTTTTCTGCATTTTCCAAGGTTATAGGATTCCCGCTTATGCCTATGAATTTTGCCTTTTTGTGTTTAATATCATCCTTGATGTGTGAATATATCTTTAATGCCGGCTCGCAGGAATCATCGCCGCGATTGTCGAGGTTCAGGTCCATTATGTAAAGGTCATAGCCTACACCAGGCAGCAGCTCTGGCTGGCTTTCCTGTGACAATCCCATTTTGGAAAGCATATCATCAAGAGAATGCGTACTGATAACATAGTAACCCTTCATCTCCAGAATCTCTTTGACAATAGATTCATTTTCAGAATCTATCCATTTAGTATTATGAAGTCCTGTAAGCGCTGTTTTATTTATTTTGTCATTCATACCCACTAAATTCCAGATGAAATATAAATATTTTTCCATGGTGTTTTTGTCCCAGATACAGCACAACATTTAAAAACAAACTGCTCTTTCAGCAGGATATGGCTAAAAAGAAGGTGAAGAAGAAAAAAGAAATCAAGCTGATAACAAAAGCCCAATTGAGGAAGGCTCTTGCAAAAGCGAAGAAAATAGATAGGGAAAAGACATCAAGTGCTGCACAGCTTAGGAAAGAGGAGAAAAATATAAAAAAAGAGGAGAAAAAGCTTAAGAATCTTCTCAGGAGCCTTAGAAAGTCAATGCCATTAAAAAAACTTTGAGAGCTTGCTCTGGTCTTTTTCAAGCAGGTCATCAGTGCTGATTCCAAACACATCAAATATTTTCTCGACAGCAGGCACAACCTGGTTGTGTACATAATAATCAGAATCATACTCACTTTGTTTTGTCTCTTCAGGAAGCCTTGCACTGTCGCTTATTTTCTCGCCATGCTCTGTAATGACATACCTTACAAGATAGCCTGGTGATACGTCCATGCCATCCTGCTTGAGTTTCCTTGCCACAGCAACATAAGGTGTTATTGTCTCGTATTCATCAAGCTTTTTCTGCAGCTGCGTGTAGATGACAACCTTGTCAAGCGGAATCCTCTTGTTCTTCAGCTCGTCAACAATATACCTGACAAAGTCAGCTGCCTTTTCAGGGTTTTTCTCTGCAAGAATTATCTGGAGGACAGTGCGCTGGACATCCCTTGCAATGACAGAGTAATTCCTCTTTACAGCTGCAAAGCCCTTTATCTTGACTGTCCCCTTTGATGTGAGCAGGGCGTATTTTTTCTTCGCCCCCTCCTCGCCGACCTTCAATCCAACAAACAATGCCCTCGGGTAGATGTCCTCAAGCTCAAGCTCCATTGGCTTGGGGAGTGAAAAATTGACATTGTTGAGAAAGTCAGCCGCGCCAGATTTTTCCTTGCTGTTGGGCAGCACGAATATTGAGTCAGTATCGCTGTAAACAACATCAAACCCTGCATTTTTTGCCTGCTCAATTATCTTCTGTATGACTTCCCTGCCGTGGCCTGTAATTATCCTGGCGCATTCTGCTGAATACCATCTTGCTGCAGAAAAACCAAGATAGCCGTAAAATGAGTTTGACAATAGCTTCAGGCTCTGCTCCCTTGCCTCTAACTGTTTGTCCTTGTTTTCCTTCAGTATTTCAAGAATGCGCTGCCTTCTTGCAATCAATTCCTCGAGGACAGCAGGTATAAACCCCTTTCTCTTCTGGCAGAACTGCGTTGTGCAGCATTCGCATCCCATTGTTGTCGGCGAGATGTTGTAGGTGACAATTATGCTTGGGTACAGGCTCTTGAAATCAAATACAGCAACATTTTCATACAAGCCCGGATTAGGGGCAAGCACGAACGCGCCCTCAAATGTCTCCCCTTCTCTTCTTCCAATTTCTTCTTTTGTCGGCTTGTTTGGTATTATCTCACCAAATTCACCTGCCCTTGCCATAAGGTAATTCTCAACAATTGCGCTTGTGCCGCGCCTGACTATGTCAAATGCAGTCATTCCACTCAGTTTTGAGAGCTCCAGTATTGTCGTGTAATAAAACCCGAGCAGCTTATAGATTAATTCAGAATCCCTGAGTGCGCTTCCTGCAAGCTTGCTTAATTTCTCCCTGTCCATTGCAGTCAGGTCAGCTGTCTCAGCCTGCTCTGTCTTTATGTCCAGTAGCTCGTTTGTGACTGCCTGCAGAGTGTCCTCTGTCCTTGTCAGCGCAATAAAGCGCGCCAGGTCAATATGGAGCATGCCTGTTATTGCCACAGCATACCTGCTCTCTGTTATTTCAGAATAGTCAGCCCCGATGTCAAGTGATATATTGTAGTGCC
>JAZDFJ010000075.1:0-7471 GCA_043807995.1 Candidatus Woesearchaeota archaeon | reverse complement strand
TGTTATGAGCCAGAAAAACAGGAATATTATGGAGACATATATCCTGAGGGAAAAGGGCGAGATTCTTGCAACAGGCAGGTCTGTCGGCCAGAAAATCGGCTCTGGAACAGCCAATATTATCAGGGATGTTCATGATATAAGCAAATTCAGGAAAGGCGAGATACTGGTCACTGAGATGACTGATCCTGACTGGGAGCCTATAATGAAAATCGCGAGTGCGATTGTTACAAACAGGGGAGGAAGAACTTGCCATGCTGCGATTATCAGCAGAGAGCTCGGCATTCCCTGCGTTGTCGGAACAGGAAATGGCACTGAAAAGGTAAAGCAGGGGCAGAGCATAACTGTTTCTTGTGCAGAGGGAGATGATGGATTTGTTTACAAAGGAAGTTTAAAATTTGAGATAGAAAGGCATGACCTTTCTGCAATTCCGAAGACAAGGACAGACATTATGATGAATGTCGGGGATCCTGAGCAGGCCTTTGAACTGAGCTTTCTGCCAAACGCAGGCGTAGGACTTGCAAGAGAGGAATTTATAATAAATTCTTATATCAGGGTGCACCCGATTGCCCTTATAAATTTTGACAAGCTGAAAGATCCTGAAGTAAAAAAGGTGATTGCAGAAATCACAGAGGGATACGATGATAAAAAGGACTTTTTCATAGACAAGCTTGCAGAGGGAGTGGCATGCATTACAGCAGCTTTTTATCCCAAAAAAGTCATTCTGAGATTCTCTGATTTCAAGACAAACGAGTACGCAAATCTTATAGGCGGAAAAGAATATGAGCCTTTGGAGAGCAACCCGATGATTGGCTGGAGAGGAGCTTCAAGGTATTACAAGCCAGGATATAAAGAGGGATTTGTGCTCGAGTGCAAGGCAATAAAAAAAGTAAGAGATGTCTTTGGCCTTAAAAATCTGGAGCTCATGATACCGATATGCAGAACAGTTGAAGAGGGGAAAAAAGTCCTGCAGGTGATGGAGCAGAATGGCCTGAAAAGAGGCGATGACGGTCTTAAGGTAAATGTAATGTGCGAGGTTCCCTCAAATGTCATACTTGCAGACCAGTTCTTGGAGATTTTTGACGGATTCTCAATAGGAAGCAATGATCTGACACAATTCACTCTTGCATGCGACAGGGATTCTGAGCTTGTGTCAGACATTTACGACGAGAGAAACGAGGCAGTAACCAGGCTTATAACCCAGGTGATCAAGATAGCCAATGAAAAGGAAAAATACATTGGAATCTGCGGGCAGGCGCCTTCAGACTATATTGACTTTGCAGAGTTCCTTGTCAAAGCAGGCATACACTCAATGTCGCTGAACCCTGACACTGTCATAAAAACAACAATGAAAATAGCAGAGCTTGAAAAATCTCTTGGGGAAGTGTATCTCAACAGGGTAATCAAAGGGGTGAATCAATGATCAGAGTTGCTATCAATGGCTTTGGAAGAATAGGCAGGATGGTCCTGCGTGCAGGGATAAATGATCCTTTAATCGAGTGGGTTGCAATAAATGACCTGACAGATGCGAAAACCCTAGCGCACCTTTTCAAATACGACTCTGCGCAGGGCATATTCCAGGGAGAGGTAAAAGCCGAGGCAGACTGCATTGTTATAAACGGCAAGCCTATAAAAATCATGGCTGAAAAAGACCCGTTAAAACTGCCATGGAAAGCCATGAATGTTGATGTTGTGGTCGAAAGCACTGGTTTGTTCACGACAAGAGAGCAGGCAGGCATGCACCTTAAAGCAGGCGCCAAAAAAGTATTTTTATCAGCTTCTGCAAAGGAATCAGAGCCGGTGTTTACTGTTGTAAAAGGCGTTAATGAGCATGAGTACAACAAGAACACCCACGATGTCATCAGCAATGCATCATGCACGACAAACTGCCTTGCCCCGCTTGTAAAAGTTTTGAATGACAATTTCGGCATAGAGCATGGTTTTATGACAACAGTCCACGCTTATACTGCTGACCAAAGGCTGGTGGATGCCCCCCATAAGGATTTGAGAAGGGCAAGAGCAGCCGCAGTCAATATTGTGCCGACAACAACAGGGGCTGCAAAGACAGTTGCAGAGGTGATACCCCAATTGAAAGGAAAGCTTGACGGCCTGGCTTTGAGAGTGCCTGTTCCGACAGGTTCTTTTACAGATTTTGTGTGTGTTGTCAAGAAGGATGTCACAAAAGAGCAGATTAACAAGCTTTTCAAGAGCGTTGCAGACTTCCATCTTAAAGGAGTCCTTGAATACAGTGAAGAGCCTTTGGTAAGCTCAGACATAAAAGGAAATCCGCATTCTTCTATATTTGATGCACAGTGCACAATGGTTCTGGACAAGAGGCTTGTCAAAGTGACTGCATGGTATGACAATGAATGGGGCTACAGCTGCAGAATGGTCGATATTATCAAAATGCTTATATAGTAATTATTTCTTTTTCATTTGTTATTCAAGATGTATTCAAGTATCTGCTGTTCCAGCGAGGTGCATATAATGATAAAAACCATTTACGATGCAGACCTAAAAGGCAAGAAAGTCCTGCTTAATGTTGACTTTAATGTTCCTATAGATGACAACGGCGATATCCTGGACGACTTGAGGATCAAGGAGGCTCTAACCTCAATAAATTATATTCTCAAGTCTGGCTGCAGGCAGCTTATCATCTTGAGCCATCTTGGCCGGCCTGATGGCAAGGCTGTTCCAAAGCTCAGGCTGGATAAAGTTGCAGCCAGACTCATGTTTCTTTTGGGAAAAGACGTTTTCAAGCTCGATGACTGCGTAGATGTGGAAATCCCAGAGGATAAACAGGTTGTGTTGCTTGAAAATGTGAGGTTTCACAAAGAGGAAGAGCAGAACGACATGGAGTTTGCAAAAAAGCTGGCCAGCCATGCAGAGCTCTATGTGGATGATGCCTTTGCAAATGCCCACAGGGTTCATGCTTCAGGAGTCGGGGTTACAAAATTCCTGCCCAGCTATGCAGGGGCACTGATGATGAAGGAGATAAAAACCCTTTCTTTGGAAAACATCGAGCATCCATTTGTTGCAATCATGGGCGGGGCAAAGCTTGAGACAAAGCTTCCGATGATACAGAACCTTATCCAGAAAGTAGACCATCTTCTTTTAGGAGGCGCCATGATATTCACTTTTTTCAAGGCAAAGGGCTATGAAGTCGGAAAGAGCCTTTCCGACGGTGATTTAATCATGGCAAAGATGCTTTTGAACAATGAGAAATTAATTCTGCCCTCTGATGTTGTTGTTGCAAGCGACAAGGCAGCAGATGCAAGCCTGAAGACAGTGAAGGCCAGCGAGATACCAAAAGATGCTATGGGTCTCGACATAGGCAGGGAAAGCATTGAGAATTTCAAATCTCTGCTTAAGGATGCCAAGACAGTTGTGTGGAACGGTCCGCTCGGCTATATAGAAGTGGAGGAATTTGCCAAAGCAACAAAAGAGATTGCCAATTTTCTCGCAGGATTGCAGGGAAAAACAAAAGTCATAGTCGGTGGCGGCGATACTGCAGACGTGATAGACAATATGGGCATGCATGACAAGTTTTACCACGTCTCAACAGGAGGCGGCGCAAGCCTGATGCTTCTTGAAGGGAAAAAACTGCCAGCTGTTGAAGCGCTTGATAAATGAAATCCGATTAATTCTTTTTTTTCTTGAAGTTATAAAGAAATTAGAATGAGTCCGAGGGGATTTTCACATAATGGTAGACTGCCCTTATTATTCCCCTGTCCTATCTTCGCAAGCTCGATAGGACTAAAGTTTTAAATTTAAGTATTGCTTTGCGAGAAATTCGTTTTTTGTTTCTAAAACAAGATATGAGTCCGAGGGGATTTTCACATAATGGCAGACTGCCCTTATTATTCCCCTGTCCTATCTTCGCAAGCTCGATAGGACTAAAGTTTTAAATTTAAGTATTGCTTTGCGAGAAATTCGTTTTTTGTTTCTAAAACAAGATATGAGTCCGAGGGGATTTGAACCCCCGACTTTTCGGTTTCTTTCAAAACATGTTTTGATAAGAGCCGAATGCTCTAACCAGGCTGAGCCACGGACCCGCTTGTTGATATCTTTCCAAAAAAAATGCTGGCTTGTGCCAGTTATTTTCTTTGATTCAAAAGGGAAAATCTTTGCTTTAAAAATCTTTTCCAAATAAACAGAAAAAAAGAGAGAAAAAGTAATTATTCTTTTTTCTTTTTCCCGGGACTCACCAATAATATAATATCTGCTCAACTATATAAACATTGTTGTTCTCTGTAATGCGGCTAATCAACCTATATTACTCAGAGCTATTGTCGTCTTAAGCCAGTTGTACAGCATTTTGTCTTTTGTTTGTGATGATATTTTCTCGGCGAGGTTTAAATACAGGCGCGTTTAAAACCTCGCTAGAGGTCCCGAAAATGTCCTGCATTTTCGATACCTCGCTATGCGCTCGACTTTTGCACTGCGCTCACACAGTTTTACTTTTCGTTGTTCTCCCAGATTCCAGTGTGGCAGATGTTTAAATGAAAGGTTCGCTAGGTATCAAAAATCTCGAGGATTTTTGGGACCTTCCGAAAACAAATGTTTTCGTTAGGCAGTGCAAAAGCACTTTTTAAACGCACCCGTTTAAATACGAAAGAAATTTAAACTAAAATGCTGTATTTAAACTCATGCCTAAATTCCTTATCATCGGAGACCTGCATGGCCAAAAGCCGAGCATCCATTTCAGGGATTTCGATGCAATCATCGCTGTCGGCGATTTCTGCTCTGACAAGGAGATTAAAAAGATCGATAATCCAATAAATTACCAGAAATTTTTAAATGACCCTTATTCATACAAGCCATGGCATGAATCAGTCAAGAAAAGCGAAGCAAAAAGGATTGTGTTGGATTCTATCCGGCCTGGAAGAAGAATTCTTGAATTCTTGAATTCTTTCGGAGTGCCTGTTTTTATTGTGCCTGGAAACTGGGATTTTGGAGCGGTTTCTAGATATGACACTGGTTTTTTAGGGCAGAATTTTTTCAAGACGCATCTGATCAGCGGCCTTGAAAATGTTGTTGATATCCATAAAAAAATCAGAAATTTTGGCGGTTATACGATTATAGGCTATGGAAACAGCAGCGGCCCAGAACTTTTTAAGCATAGAGGTTATGACAAGATATTCAGGAAAAAAGATGTTCTGAAAAATAAAAAGGAATACTCTATTCTCGTTGGTGCTTGGGATGCTCTTTTCAGAAAGGCGAAAGCAAGGAAAAAGCCTGTTATCTTCCTGTCTCACAATGTTCCTTATAACACTCCCTTGGACACGATTCGCAACAAGCAATCGATAAGGCGCGGCTGGCACTACGGCTCCCTTGTCACAAGAGAGATGATAGATAGATATCAGCCTCTTGTTTGTATTGGCGGTCATATGCACGAGTATTTCCAGAAATGCAGTGTAGGAAAAACAACAGCCATTAACGCAGGTTTTGGCGGCCATGTCAATACCTTGCTCGAAATATCAGGGGATAAAATAAAAAAAATAGAATTTTACCGGGCGAGAAAGGAGCAGGGCCTGAATATGATGAGAGGAGAGCATTAATTTCTTGAATGATTTCTCTTTTTTTCTCCGCAACCATTAAAAACTCATTGTTGTTTCTAAAACAATGTTCACTCTTGAATGCGAATCAGGCGGCGCCAGGACAGGCTTTTTGAATACAGCCCACGGGGTTATTCAGACTCCTGCGTTTATGCCTGTAGCAACTAAAGGCGCTGCAAAGTTTGTAACTCAGAGGGATTTTGAAGAGATGGGCGTGCAGGCCTTTATTCTCAACGGCTTTATAATGTATCTCAGGGATGTGCTTGACAAAAAGGATTTTGACATCCACGATTTCATGAGCTGGAAAAAACCGGTTTTCACAGACTGCGGGGCATTTCAGATGCTGAGATCTGGTTTTTTCAGAGGGTATTCAAAAAGATGCATCCATTTTGTTTCGCCTTTTTCAGGAAAACATCACTATCTGACGCCTGAAAAAGCAACAGAAATCCAGGCTTCCTTGAAATCTGATGTTGCCATGGCTCTGGACAATGTCCCCAGGCACGGCCTGACCAAGGATGATTATGCCAAATCAGTCGAGTTGACAACAGAATGGCATAAAAAATCAAAGCAGGCTCATGAGGAGTCAGGCAATGAAAAGCAATTGCTTTTTGGAATAACACAAGGAGGCATATACCCTGATCTCAGGGAGAAAAGCACAAGGGAGATTATCAATATCGGATTCGACGGCTATGCTATCGGCGGACTTTCTATCGGGGAATCCCCTGAAAAAATGCTTGCAGCATTGAAATGTTCAACAGACCTGCTGCCAAAGGAGCAGATGAGATACTTTATGGGAGTCGGCCATCCTGTTCACATGCTTCAGAGCATTGAGCGCGGAGTTGACATTTTTGACTCAGCCTACCCCACAAAAGTGGCAAGGCACCACCGTTTATTCACAAGCCAGGGAAGCCTGGTGATTGACAGGGGCATTTACAGAAATGATGATTCTGCTTTAGACCCTGAATGCGGCTGTTATGTGTGCAGGAATTATACGAAATCTTATGTTTACCATCTTTCAAAGCTGGACGAGCCTAACGGAAAGATATTGAAAACATATCATAATGTCTATTTCCTGACCAAGCTCATGGAAAACGTCCGCAAGGCAGTAAAAGAAGACAGGTTCAAAGAGTTTAAAGATGATTTTCTAAAGAAATGGGGTGATGCAAAATAATCACTCTCCCTCTTCATCCTCTGGCTCGTCACTTCCGGATTCATCGCTTTCAAACATGCTCTCGAATTCTTTCTCAAACTCTTCAGAATTGATTAGCTTCTTTTTTATCAGGAGATTAAGCAGTGCATCAATCTTTGCATCAGCTTCTACAGCAACATCTTCCATAGTGACTTCTTCATCTGGTTCCGGCATTTAACTCACCTCTTGTTTTTCCTTTAATGGCCATTTCTTAATAGCTAATCTGGGAGGCGGATATATAAAGGTTTGTTTAATTTTGGATTTCCGCAATGTTTCTGTATGGTTTTGCGCAGTATAGGTTTCTGTCCGCTTGTTTTCAATCAGATTTTTCGTGCAGCACCCACCGCATGCAATATTTTATAAACTATAAAACATTCTTTATTTTAATGGAAAAAAGCAGGTCTCTTAATGTGCTGGCATTCCTGTTTATAATAATAGGCCTGATTCTTACAATAGAGAACTTCAATATTGTCAATGGTGCCAGCAGATACTGGCCTGTGCTCTTATTCCTGCTTGGGGCAGGATTTGCAATGCTTTTTTTTTGAGAGGAAAAAAGATGATGCGGTGCTTTTGTGGCTTGCAGCATTTTTAATAATGATAAGCATATTCTTTTACTACCTGAACCATGCGTCATGGAGACAGCTTTCGTATTTATGGCCTGTATTCCTTGGAATTGTCGGCTTAAGCTTTTTGGCAGTTGCTGTCTTTTCAAAAAAAAGAATTTTTG
>JAZDFJ010000074.1:0-2032 GCA_043807995.1 Candidatus Woesearchaeota archaeon | reverse complement strand
TCTATGAGTCTAAAACAAGAGCTATCCATGGCTCGCCGGAGAGGGATGCAGGTTTCTGAATAAAATTCTTTAATTAGAGTAATCCTTATGAAAGAGATTATGACACCTCGTGAGGCAGCAGAATATCTCCACGTCCACGTTCGCACCATATATCGTTTGGCGAAAAAGGGAGAGATCCCTGGGCGTAAAGTCCAGGGACACTGGAGATTCAAAAAAGATGTTCTGGATAAATGGCTTTCATTGAAAGAGAATCTATCCTTTGAACTTTTGAATTGACAAGGGATGGCCTGAAATATATATTCAACATGTTGGATTTCAAAAAGGAGGTGATTTAAATGACGAAAGCAGATTTGATTGCAGGCATTGCGAAGGAGGCCAAGATCACGAAAGCGTCAGCTGAAAAGGCCGTAAATGCCTTTACCGATTCTGTGACGAAAGCATTGAAGAAGGGTGATAAGCTGACCTTAACAGGATTTGGGACCTTTTCTGTGGCGAAGAGGAGGGCCAGGAAGGGGAGAAATCCACAAACCGGAAAGGAGGTTAAGATCCCCGCTAAAAAGGTGGCGAAATTCAAAGCAGGCAATCTGCTAAAAAGTGCAGTAAAGTAATCCTCTATGCTGAAGTAGCCGAAATTGGCAGTAATGGCTCTCATAAAATAGCAAAGAGGTTAAGCATCGCTTTCTTCCACAGTTGACAGGTTTCTCCGGAAGATGTAAACTTCATACCGTAATCTTCAGTATTGAAATGTATCTGGGGGGCTTTAACGTTAGCTGGGTTATAAACAATACGGATATGTCCTCAGAAACAAAGCTTAGATTACCTATTCATAATCTGGCTGAAAGACACTACGGTTTAACTCCGCCGGTTGCCAATTCCTACACAGAGGCTGCTAGAGTCTGCTTGGATCGTCATCATGTGTCCCCTATTGATTTCATAGTTACAGATGACGGTGTTGATTTGGATGCAATCGCTGAGTGGAAACCGACCGATGATCGTCAAAGGGCTGCATGGGCTAATGAGAATGATGCAACAAGAGATGGAGCGTATGCATGCGCATTAGCGGCGGTTGAATTAACAAGGGGCATGGTTGCGGTGAGGCGGGCAGAAATTAAAACGGGCGCGGATTATTATGTCAGTAGGCCGGGGGAAGCCGTGGAAGATCTTGAAAAATGTTATCGTTTAGAAGTATCCGGTGTAGATAAGGGGATACCAAGTACTGTGCAACAACGCGTTCGTGAAAAATTGGGTCAAGCAGCAGCAGGGGCAAGTAATCTACCAGCAATAGCTGGCGTTGTAGGCTTTCGTGCAAAGCTCGTTGTCTTAAAAAGGTTAGAAGAATGACTTGGTCTGATTTTCATGCTGAGAGTGAAAGATTAGCAAGCGAAGCCGAAGCAGCCCTTAAGTGCGGTGAGCTGGGAAAAGCCGAACAACTTTACGCTAAAGCAGCCGAAGCAGAGGCTGAGGCTCTGAGACACATAAACGAGACGAAAAAGAGAACTCTTGGGATTACAACTGTCAGTGTAGTAGCCCTATGGTATAAGGCCAAACAGTTCGCACTAGCCGAACAGATAGCTTACCAGGGGCTATTAGAGGGTAGGCTGCCTGAATTTGCAATAATGCAGATCAAAGAACTCCTCCAAGCACTTTGGAATGAAGCTGAACGTCAAAAGGCTGGCGTTAAGTTTGTGCCTGGACAGGTAATCGTTTCAATAAAAGGAGGTGAGATTGTAAGAGGCGGGGCTCCTTTAGATCTTATTGTTGAAAAAGTGCAAGTGGTGCAATCCCTATTTTATAGGACCGCTGAGTTTTTGATGGACTTACCTCACAGGATTCATGGTGGACCTGGTCAGGACATCCGGCAGTTATGTCGTCCTTGGCTCTTCCAGTCAACTCCAGGAAGTTATCAATTCGCTGTAGCAGTCCAAGAACCTGTCCAGGGTGAACTATTCCCATCTAAAAAACCAAAATCACATGAGGTTGCTTCTGCATTCTTAGAAATCTTAAGGGCAAGCTCGGAAGCCCCTGAAGTTAG
>JAZDFJ010000073.1:0-2444 GCA_043807995.1 Candidatus Woesearchaeota archaeon | reverse complement strand
TATACGCGGAAACAGCGAGAAGGATACATTCAAAACACGAAGACCTGCTGATAGGCACATTGAGGTTTGAAAATGATATCCTGGGAGTGATAAATGCAAACTGGCTCACCCCTAAAAAAGTAAGAGAGATAACCATAACGGGGGAGAAAGGACTGTTTTTGGCAAATTACCTGACGCAGGAGCTTTATTTCTACGAGAATGAATTCACGAAAAATAATTCAGGATATGACCGCAGCTTCATGAATGTTGTTGAAGGGGAAAATTCAAAGATAGAGATAAAAAGCAAGGAGCCTTTGAAGAATGAGCTTGAGGCATTTGCAGAATGCGTAATCAGTGATAAAGAGCCGCAAGTTACCGGCACTGACGGCTTGAATGCAATAAAAATCGCGCAAAAATTTATGGATTCGTCGAAAAATAACAGAGTTGAACTTTTATGAAAATCAGCGTCATAGGGCTTGGAAAGGCAGGGCTTCCGCTGGCAGCTGTAATAGCGGATGCGGGAATTGAAGTAATAGGGGTGGACATAGACAAAAATAAGGTCGGGATGATAAACAAAGGCATAAATCCGATTCCTGAGGAAAACGGGCTAAGCGCCCTGGTGAAAAAGCACGGCGGCAAAAATCTTGCTGCGACAAGTGACCCCATTTCGGCAGCAAAACAAAGCACTGTGCATATAGTGATAGTTCCTCTTTTCATAGACTCAAAAAAGAAGCCGGATTTTTCGATAATGAGGAAGGCGCTTGAAAGCCTTGGGAAAGGAATAAAGAAAAATGACCTTGTCGTACTGGAGACAACAGTTCCTCCAGCCACGACGGAAAATTTTGTCAAGGATGTTCTCGAAAAAGAATCTTCCATGAAAGCGGGAAAAGATTTTTACCTTGCATACAGCCCGGAGAGGATAATGACGGGCTATTCAATATCGAGATACAGGGAATTCCCAAAGCTCGTGGGCGGAATAAACAAGGAGAGCACGGAAAAGGCATTTGAAGTTTACAGCAAATTCGCAAAACCGGTTAAGGTGAGCAACTGCAGGACTGCAGAGCTTGCAAAGGTGGCAGAGGGAGTTTACAGGGACGTTAACATAGCCATGGCAAATGAGCTGCTGAAAGTTTCAGAGCACTACAATGTTGATTTCTGGGAGATGAGGGATGCGGCAAGGCACCAGTACTGCAGCATATTGGAACCGGGAAATGTGGGCGGGCACTGCATTCCTGTCTATCCGTGGTTCCTGATAAATGAAATGGAAGTCCCTTTGATAAAGACTGCAAGAACAATAAATGATGACATGATAAACTACTATGCCAAAAAAGTAGGCAGGATAGGCGGAAAAAAAGTAGGAGTCCTGGGACTGAGCTACAGGGAAGGCGTCAAGGAAAAAGCCTACAGCAGGTCGATAGATTTCATAAGCCTCCTGAAGAAAAAAGGATATGATGTTTACGCGCTTGACCCTTTATATTCCAAAGAAGAAACTGAAAAGGAATTCAATGCGAAATTCCTTGAAGACATTTCAAAGATGGATGTTATAGTGCTGATGAATAGGGAATCAGGATACAAAGAAATACTTTCAAAAATAAAAAGCAAGGTTGTCGATGTGAAAAACATGCTTGGTGAAAAATGAAGATACTCTCGGTGATAGGGGCAAGGCCCGAATTTATCAAGGAAGGCCCTTTGTCGAGGGAATTGAGAAAGCGGCACACTGAAATCATAGTCCACACTGGACAACATTATGATTATAAGATGTCCAAGGTTTTTTTTGGAGACTTGAAAATTCCGGAGCCGGACTATAATCTTGAAGTTGGCTCAGGGACGCATGGAAAACAAACTGGAGAGATGCTGATAAAGCTTGAAGAAGTTTTTTTGAGGGAAAAGCCAGGCATTGTTATTGTAGCAGGGGACACTAACACAACAATAGCCGGAGCCCTGGCAGCTTCAAAGCTTGGAATAAAGCTCGCTCACATAGAATCAGGAATGAGGAGCTTTGACAGGACAATGCCGGAAGAGATTAACAGGATAGTGACGGACCATGTTTCAGATATTCTGTTCTGCTCAACAAGGACAGCAGAGTCAAACCTGCACAACGAGGGGATAAGGAAAAATGTATTTGTTGTTGGCGACGTCATGATTGACGCGATAAAAGAAAATCTAAAGTTGGCTGAAAAAAAGTCAAGAATATTGCTAGATTTAAGGCTCAACAAAAAGGGATATATGCTTGCTACGGTTCACAGGGCATCCAATACTGACAACGGGGAAAACCTGAAGAATATTGTGGAGGCATTTGCAGATTCAAAAGAAAAGATTGTTTTTCCTGTCCATCCAAGGACAGGCAAATGCCTGAAAAAATACGGGCTCTACAGAAAGCTAAAAAATTCCAATGTTGTGGTGACTGGGCCTGTGGGCTACATGGACATGCTTGTGCTCGAGAAGAATTCCAGAAAAATACTCAC
>JAZDFJ010000072.1:0-11677 GCA_043807995.1 Candidatus Woesearchaeota archaeon | reverse complement strand
AAGTCCCCCCTCCGACAGTTTTTTTTTGTTTGTTTTTTGTTCGTGCAACTAAAACTTGGTTTTATGGTGCACTAGCTTGCATTGATAACAAAAACCGCGGGTTTTTGGAACGAGAAATTCCAAAGGAATTTCACGTAAAGGTGCGTCTTATCGGGTTGTTTCAAGTCCCCCCTCCGACAGTTTTTTTGAGAATCAGTAACTTACTGTGCTGTCAATCACGATATCTGCCCTTATTCTTGGAAGTTGATGCCTGAAGAAATCAATATGCTGGATTCTTAGGGTGTGGAAAACAAAATACGCGAGGTAACAGTCTCGCTTTTTTATCTTTTTACCACAAGCCACTGGACATCTTTGCGTGAAATATATAAACCGGAGAATATTCTTTGTTTATAAATGGAAGATAAAAATAAACTTGCCGTATTTCAGGATAAGAAGATTAGAAGAATTTTGCATAATGGCGCTTGGTATTTCTCAGTCATAGATGTTGTTCAGGTTTTAACAGATAGTGATAATCCAAGAAATTATTGGTCAATGCTCAAAAAACGAGAACTTGAAGCCGGAATTGAGTTGTCCACAAATTGTGTACAACTGAAAATACCTTCCGCAGATGGAAAATCTTACTTAACAGATTGTGCAAATACAAAATCATTATTTAGGATAATCCAATCTATCCCATCAAAAAAAGCTGAACCGTTCAAACTTTGGCTTGCACAAGTGGGGTATGAGCGGATTGAGGAGATAGAAAATCCTGAATTAGGACAAGACAGAATCAAGGAATACTATGAATTGAAAGGTTATCCGAAAGACTGGATTGACAAACGGCTCAGAGGAATTGCTATAAGGCAAGAACTCACTGATGAATGGAAAAATCGAGATATTAAAACAGAACAAGAGTTCGCGATATTAACTAATGAGATATCAAAAGCAACTTTTGGCAAAACAGTAGGCGAATACAAAGAATTCAAACAATTGAAAAAGAAGAATCAAAATCTTAGAGATCATATGACTGACTGGGAACTTATACTTACAATGATTGGTGAAAAAGCGACAAAAGACATAACTCAAAAAAGAAACTCCAAAGGTTTTGGAGAATGCAAAGACTCGGCAAACAAGGGCGGAGCTATTGCCAAAAGAACAAGACAAGATATCGAGGAAAATCTTGGAAAAAGCGTTATTTCAAAAGAAAATTTTTTACCAAAGAAAAAAGAAAATAAAAAATTGAAGTAACAACTCGTTTTTTTTTTATGGTTATTTATTATCTTATCTCCGCTCTTTCTTTTCCTGTTTTTTCTTTTTGTAGAATTCAAGAAGCTCGCTGTCTCGAGAATTCCAGACCATCGGCTGCCTTGCCTGCAGATCGCCGTACATCGGGGAATCACTGGTTGATTTCTCCCGGATCATGCCTGTTTCTGTCCCATAGTAGATTATTGCAGGCTGGTCTATTGAGAATTGGATCTCTGCGGCTTTTCTTAATCTTTCCTTTTTATAACTATGCCAGTATCAGAATTCACATTAAAAGCTTCGCTTTCAAGATGTTCCGAAAATCTTTGCTTGCAAATGTCAGTGCATTGATATTTTCGAAACATTTAAATAGTATTGTTCTATTTATGCAACATATGTTGCGAAAAAGAAACGATTTGGAAATTGTAGAACTATTAAGAAAAGAGCCGAAACACATAAGGCAGATGGGGCAGGAATTAGAAATCATCCCATCGACAGTCATGAGAACTATGAAGCTGCTTGAGCAGGAAAACATTGTTGATTTCAAAAGACAGGGCAAAAATAAGGTTTATTCTCTTAAAACTACTCCTGAGGCAAAGGCCTGCCTTTTAATGACAGAGCAGTATAAACTTATGAAAATACTGCAGAACCCTGAGCTTAGAAGAGTAATAAAAGAGCTTCAGGAAAAAAACAGCGGAAAACTGATGGTGCTTTTCGGAAGTTATGCAAAAGGCACCCAGAATAAAAATAGTGATATTGATATTTATATAGAAACTGATGACAGGACAATAAAAGAGAATTTAAAGGTAATTTCGGAAAAACTGAGCATAAAAATCGGAAAGCTTGATAAAGAAAATCCTTTAACAAAAGAAATCATAAAAAACCATGTCATAATCCAAAATGCTGAAAGGTTTTATGAAGCAATAAGATGAGAAAGATAAAATCCAGACTTTAATAGTTGAAGAGAAGATTAAGTACGCCAGGGCCCGGATATGTGCTCAAAAAACTTTGTTTTTTGGGAGCTCTGCTGAGCAACTTTGTTCAAATCTGGGTGGTTGTGTTTTTGTTTGCTAGAAACAGATTGACGCCAGGGCCCGGATTTGTGCTCGGAAATCAGAGATTTCCGGCACCCATAAATGATGGGAACTTCGTTCAAATCCGCGTTTGTTATCTTATTCTTTTGTTTGCTTCGCTCTCTTAGAAGTTAAACCGCCAGGGCCCGGATTTGAACCGAGAATGCCTTGCGGCACCTGCTTTCGAGGCAGGCGCACTACCGGATTATGCGACCCTGGCATGAGCTTTAGCAAATGACAGGTTGCATATTCCAGAAATTTTTTTAATTTCTGATTATATGCGACCCTGGCATTTATAACCTGAAGAATAATAATGTGTCACTATTTATTAATTTTCTTTTAATCGCGAAATTAGCTGGCTTACAATAGTTCCGTGTGCAAAAGCCAATTCCATTTTTGCAGCTTCTTTAAGTGGAAACCAGTTATATTCAGATGCAAATTCTTTGTTAACGCTGGGCTTGCCGATTATTTTTCCATAAAAAAATAAGCTTACTGTCGGAACTCTGAATTCATGATATGAGTATGTTAAAAATTCAGGAGCAAAACTGCAGTTTAAGTCAGCTTTAACCTCTAATTTCACAGCATCAAGAGGGTCAGAATATTTTTCAAAGGCACCGCAGCCTCCGATAAGGCTCCAATACCCCTTAAACGGAGTGCGAGATCTCTTGACAAGAAGTATTTTGTTTTTTTCAACTATCATTGCAACTGTAACTAATAATGGTTGTTCCATGATTTTCTAGGTACATTACTGGCTTAAATATTTTCTTATTGCTTTCTGCCGAAACAAATATAAATGCTCCTGCTTTCTGCAGTATCCTATGGTTGAAAACAAGAAACTCAAGCAGATAGGCCCTGTACTGTGGGAGCTTTCCACAGATTTCAAGGAGGGAATGCGTGTTCCAGCCAGGATATACGCCTCTGAAAAGCTTCTCAAAGACATGGACGAGGCAGTATTCCAGCAGATATCAAATGTGGCCTGCCTTCCGGGGATACAAAAGCATGCGCTGTGCATGCCTGACGGGCATTCTGGCTATGGCTTTCCGATAGGAGGAGTTGCAGCCTTTGATCTCGACGAGGGAATTATCTCGCCAGGTGGCATTGGTTTCGATGTGAATTGCCTTACACCCGGCTCAAAGATTTTATCTGAGCATGGTTTTTTCAAGCCTATAAAGGATTTTGAAGAAAGCTTTGTTGATATAGAGATAGCTCATGATGAATACGCTCTCAAATCAATGAAGAGCATGCAGTCTGTGGTTTCTTTTAGCATCCCTGAAAAATGCTTCAGCCCTAAACAAGCACTTTTTTTCATGAAGAAAAAAAATCATGGAAAGATATTTCAGATAAAAACAAAATTGGGCTATTCCATTAGCTTGACTGGCGAGCATCCTATTCTGACAAAAAATGGCATGGTGAAGGCTGGCGAGCTAAGCAAAGAAGATTTTCTTGCAGTGCATCCTTTTGAGGGAGTGGAATACAAAGAGCCGGCTGATATCCAGCTGGTTGATGGTTCTGCATTCACAAGGCAGGAAAGGGCTGAACTGGAAAAAAGAGGACTTTTGCCATTAAGTTTGAGGCATCCAAAAATGCCGATAATCGCCAAGTTGTTCGGATATCTTCTCGGAGACGGAAGCATTTATTTCTCAGCAAAAAAAGGCTTTGTTAATGCCTACGGCTCAGAAGAGGATCTTGTGGAAATCCAGGGGGATTTGGCCAAGCTTGGTTTTTCTGCAAAAATTTACTCAAGAGAGCGGGATCATAATATACCAACGAAATACGGCGTGGTTTCTTTTTCAAATAAAACTTTTGAATTGCACACTCCTTCAAGGGCTTTGGCTAAATTGTTTTTTTATTTGGAATATCCGCGCGGCAGCAAGACTGTCGCTAATTTTTCTGTTCCTTCATGGATACAAAAAAGTCCGCTTTGGATAAAAAGGTTATTTCTTGCCGGATTTTTCGGGGCAGAATTGTCAACTCCGAAAACAACCTCGAAAACATGTTTTGGGTGCCCTACTGTTTCAATTAATAAAAACAGGTCCGCAATTGATTCTGGCAGAGAGTTTGCTATCCAAATAATGAATTTATTGGAGGAGTTTGGGATTGACACGCTTAAGCTTCTTCAAAGAGAAGACTATCATAACAAGCAGGGTCCTACAGACAGACTGAGATTGTTCATAAATTCAGAGGAAAACAACCTTTTGAAACTGTGGTCTAATGTTGGCTTTTGTTATAACAGGAAAAGACATGTTTTATCCCAGATAGGCATCTTATATCTGAAAGAAAAGAAATTCTTAACTCAAAAAAGAAAAGATGCGGCCATTAAAATTAAGGACCTTAAAAAGAAAGGCCTGACAATCAGGGAAATCCAGAAAATTATGGAATCGCCGAGTGTAAATAAAAGATTTATCATAAGGCATTTTTATGAAAAGGCTGGCCAGAGAATAACCCTTGATTTTCCATCTTTTGATTCCTATATATGCTTAAAGAAAACAGATTTAGAAAAGTACGGCTGTTTCTTTGATGCAATAATTTCTATTTCAGAGGAAGAGTGCAATGATTATGTTTATGATTTTAATGTGGATAAAACTCATACTTTTATTGCGGATAATGTTATAGTGTCTAACTGCGGAATCAGGCTTTTGACAACAAACCTTACAGCAGATGAGGTTAGACCAAAAATCAAGGAGCTGACAAAGCTTCTTTTCAGAAATGTGCCTGCAGGTGTCGGCCTGAAAGGGACTGTTCCAGTATCCTCATCTGAGTTTCAGAATGTTGTCGAGTCAGGCGCTAAATGGTGTGTTGAAAAAGGCTTTGCCTGGGAAAAAGACATCAAGCACATAGAGAACAACGGCTCAATACAGCCGGCTGATGTTTCAAAGCTTTCAAAAAAAGCAATTTCACGAGGGATAAGCCAGATAGGCTCTCTTGGAAGCGGAAATCATTTTCTCGAGATACAGGTTGTCAAGAAAAACAGCACCTTTGACGAAAAGCTTGCCGAGAAATTCGGCTTTAGAGGAGAAAACCAGGTAGTTTTCATGATACACACAGGAAGCAGGGGCTTTGGCCACCAGATAGGAACTGACTACCTGAAGAAATTCACAGACATAATGCCCAAATACAATATAAAGGTCAATGACCATGAATTGGCCTGTGCGCCTTTTAATTCAGACGAGGGCCAGGATTATTACAGGGCAATGGCCTGCGCAGCAAACAATGCATTTGTCAACAGGCAGGTGATAACCCACAGGGCAAGAGAGGCATTTTCCAAAGTATTCTCAAGAACTCCAGAAGAGATGGAGATAAACCTTGTGTATGATGTCGCCCACAATATTGCAAAGATAGAAAAGCACGATATCGACGGCAAGATAAGAAAATTGATTGTGCACAGAAAAGGCGCAACAAGATGCTTTGGACCATCTTCAGACGAGATTCCTGAGGATTACAAAGGCCTTGGCCAGCCGATTGTGCTCGGCGGCTCTATGGAAACAGGAGGCTATCTTCTCTTGGGGACAGACAAGGCACACAAAGAGACATTTGCCTCAACAGCCCACGGCAGCGGAAGATCGATGAGCAGAAGCAAGGCAAAAAGTTTGGTCAATGGAAAGGAGCTGCAGCAGAGCATGGAGGCTCGGGGAATTTTTGTCGAGACAGCATCGCTGCCAGGCCTTGCAGAGGAGGCAGGCATTGCATACAAGGACGTGTCTGAGGTTGTGCAGACAATGGATACTGCAGGCATTTCCAGAAAAATCGTGAAAATGTTTCCTATGGGAAATATAAAAGGCTAGAATTGTTGGCGGCTGAAGCGGTTGTTAGCGCCTAGCGAGCCTTCAATTTGACAAATGGAGAGCGATTAAATCGGGTAACAATCGTTTACAGAAACGTGGCGAGCGCGCTAACAATGGCCAAATGAGAGGCCGCCAGCTTAACAAAGGAAAAACAAGGAAATAAAAATGGCTTACAATTACTCATACATTGACATTGTATCTGCAGATGTAGCATTCATAGCAGAGGCAGACACTGTCAACGAGCTTTTTGTTGCATCTGCAAAAGCAACTTTCCAGGTGATGACTGATATTGATAAGATAGAGCAGAAGGAAAAATTCAATGTCAGCTTGGAGAACAAGGATGCAGGCAAGCTTCTTATTGATTTTCTCTCAGAGCTTTTATTCCTGAAAGACACAGAAGGCATTGTTTTCTCGGAATTCGATGTGCAGGTAACAGACGACAACGGCGTTTTCAGGCTGATAGCAGCCGCCTTTGGCGAGAAAATAGACTATGAAAAAAAAGAATACAAGACAGATGTGAAGGCAGTGACTTACCATCAGTTCATGTTCGAACACGACGAGAAATCAGGAAAGTGGAAAGCGCAGGTTGTACTGGATATATGATCGTGGGTTGAACTTATTCAAATCTTAGTTCAGGTTCTTATGCTCAATGCATCAGATATCAGGTATATTGCCAGCTTGATGCTTTTTCAAATCTTTGAAGGCTTCTTTTATTGTTCTGGCTGTTTCTCTCACATAGTTATGAGGTCTATGAACATAAGGCTTTTCTGGATGCCTATCGATTATGTCGTATGATTCTTGACAGCTTTGAACTCCAAACGAAGCAAAATGCCTATTTTCTGTAATCGAACGAATGCCAGCTTCTGCATCAAGAACTAGCGGAGGTGATCCGGGGCTTCCAAGAGCTATGAACTGCCTGCTGACAGAAGCAATCGTTGCCATAAAATCGCCAGCATCATGGTCATCATTTGTGTTTTGAAAAACATAAAGCCAAACTCCTCTTTGAGGAGACAGAGTTAATATCCTTGAATAAACAGCATTCTCATTTAAAGTAGTCACAGCTGTTTCTGCAGTTACTCTGCATGTGTCTAAGAACCTGAAATACTGCGGAAGCGCTTGTTCGAACAGTGTCAATGCGCCAGTCAGCTGTATTTCCCAGGTTTCCATTGACGGCTCATCAATTCTTTTCATTATCTCTTCGATAGCTCCCTGTACATCTGCTGCTCTTACTAACCTTCTGAACTGGAATTTTATTGGCATGCTGAGGAGTTTTCTTCCTGTTTTATATTCTTTTCTGTCATTCAAGATATACTTTGAATTGGCACTGTCCGAAATGTCTCGTAGCACGTTCGCCCTGTTTCTGTAATCGTTTATTACCCGAGTTAATTGAAATCGGGTAATTACTTTTAAGGCTCACAGGGTGCTACTTTCCGGACAGAGCATCATTTTCCAAAACCTTTTTATAATCATTCTCTTATTGCTTATTCTCATGAAAATAAAACTCAACTTCAACAAGACTCTTGAGGAGAATGCAGGGCTTTACTTTGAGAAAGCAAAGAAGGCCAGAAAAAAGCTTGAGGGCGCCAAAAAAGCACTTGAGCTGTCAAAACAATCCATTGCTGATTCGCAAAAGCAGAAATCAAAGCCTGCCAGGGAAAAAAAGCCTGCAAAAAAAGAGTGGTTTGATGATTTCAGATGGTTCATAAGCTCAGACGGGTTTCTCGTCATAGGAGGAAGAGATGCTGAAACCAATGACATAATAGTAAGAAAACATCTTGAAAAGGATGATCTTGTTTTTCATACAGAGCTGCCAGGCAGTCCCTTTGCTGTTGTCAAGGCAGAGAAGAAAACTATCCCTGAAAAGACAATGGTCGAGGCAGCCGAATTCTGTGCAAGCTTTAGCAGGGCATGGAAGCAGGGTTTTGCAACATCTGATGTCTACCAGATAAAGCCGGAGCAGGTCAAAAAAGAGCTTGGCCTTCCTAAAGGAACATTCATGATTTATGGCGACAGGAAATACTACAGGCCTGCTCTTACTGTTGGTCTTGGCTTGTACAACGGCAAGGTAATGGCCGGCCCTGTTTTTGCAGTCAAAAAGCACTGCAAGGAATTTGTAGAGCTTGGCCAGGGCGGGGAAAAGCCGAGCGACATTGCAAAGTCAATAAGAAAAAAGCTGGGCGCAGAGCTTGACGAGATTATCAAGGCCCTGCCTGCAGGCAGCTTCAGGCTCAAGAAATAGCTATTCTATTTTTTTCAAAATCTTCACAACATCTTCTCTTATCTCTTCAATATTTCCTTGCTGAGGTATGCCTATTATTTTTGTGTTCTTTAGCTTGCCAAGCTTGTCGAGCAGCTTCAGGAAATAGCCTAGGTCAAAATCATGCAGCGAGACAATCTTGTGCTGTTTTAATCTCTCGACATCATCTATAAGCATTGTTTTTTTTGCTCCCTTCACAACGTCGAGAATTATAAAGTCCTTGTCAACAAAGTACAGCAGGGAATCAGCGCTTGCACATTCTATGAATGTGAAGCCCTCGAGTTTCAGCTCTTTTGAAACCTTTAATGCAAGGTTGTCCTCTTCCAGTTTTGGATTGCCGAACACAAGAACTATTTTTTCTGTGTCTTTAGTTTTTTCTTTTGTTCTCATTGATTCTGCGCCTCTTTCCATACTCTTTCGAACTCTTCAATGAATTCGGCTGCTATGGTGCGGTCATGGATAATCAGAATGTTCTCGTCGTTGTTTTTGTTGCCGTTGTTGGATGGATTATAAGAGCCTGTAATGACTGTTTCATTGTCTATAATAAACACTTTGTGGTGCATGTTTGCGCTGTTGCCGTCGAATACAACATCCATGCCTGCATCTTTCATTTTGCTGTATTCTGTCCAGTCATTGTTCTGGCTCTTCTCAAAAACACCTTTGATATCAATGCTGTCTTTTTTTGAAATAAGGAAATCTCCGATAGGGTCTGATGTGAAGGAGAATGTCATGAAATAAACAGAGCTGCCGGCTGTGTTCAGTATTTTCAGGACATTTGCCTCGCAGTCGTCGTCAGGGCAGAAATAATTCTCGACGAGAAAGCCATTGAATATTATCTTTTCATTGATGTTTCTGGCGTTCTTGCCTAAATTCTTCAGTTCATAGAACTCATTGATATAGTTCTCTGAGAGATATTTTGATTCGATTATCAGGAGATTATTGTTGTTTTTGTAAGCATCCCTTTCAGTCGGGTTGAATGAGCCTGTGAATATTTTTTTATTGTCGAAAATGCAGAACTTGTTGTGCATCAATCCGGAGCCGGATATTTCCTGGCCATAACCTTCGTAGTTATCCTCGTCGATAAGCACGTCTGCGTTCTTTGACTTAAGCGCAGTTTTTACTTTTTCAAGATTGAGGTCATAGAGCGCGCACATGACTTGGCCGCTGTTCATTATCTCGCCGGCAAGTATCTGCTCGCAGCCATCTCTCGGGCAGAAATACACAGCTATTGAGCCGTTTTCCTTTGGAATCGGCTTTTCTTTCACCACAAATCCATTGATGCCGAGGCTTTCTATATCCAGTACAATATATAGCGCAAGAATGATGGACAGCACAAATACAAGTGTCTTTAGTTTCATAAACACGCCTCGACAGGAAACTGGTTTTATCTGTTTAAATATCCTTTGGTTTTGTTTAAGAAAGATTTCTGCTGTGCAGCGGAGGTATTGCGGGAAATACTGTTTCTTCTCTCAGTGTAATTAACCTTCATTGAATCAGCTTTTTCATTTCAAATACGAATTCCTTGGCCCTGTTTAGGGATGTGATTGCTTTTTTCTTTTTCACATCTTCGCTCATCTGGTACTGGGCATTGGATCTTTTCGCTCTTTCAAGGTCGAGGAGTCCTATGATTGAGTCTGTTTTTGAGGATATGAACTCAAGGGCTTCTTCTTTTGTTGATTCATAATCCTCAAGAAGCTCTTTTTTCAGCCTTTGCCTGATGAAGACTATCAGGCAGTCAGACGCTATCTTGTGGCTTATCCTATCGCCGACCTTGTATCCTATCTCAAGAAGCACTGCATTTGCAATGTAGAACATAGAATAATATGAGACCACTATGACCCACAAGTACGGCTGGTAATCTGGAGATTCAAGAGAAAATATCTTTTGCGCGGTCTGAAGAGAGAGTTCTGCGTTTTTGATGTACATCTCTTTTGCTGTTTCGTTCTTTTGCTTTTTCAGAAGCCCCTCTTTCTGATATAAAGCCACGTTTGATTCTGCTTCTTTTACTCTTTTGATGTCAAGCATGCAAATTTACAGAATTAGGCTCTAATAAATCTTGCCTCTTAAAATCCGATGTGTTTTCGGAATCACCCATTGATCATCCGATAATACGCTTCACTCCCGTTAAGAATAATATTGTTTTGGATAGTCTCTTTTACAACATTGCTTTCTTTCGAATCTTTCATTTTCCTGAACTCCTGCTCTGTAAAGGCGAGGCTGTGGGTCTTCAACGGCAGCAAGTATAGTGATTCGATGATTCGTTTCTCGAAGTTTTTATCGTCACATATGAACATCAAATCTATGTCAGAGCTTTTTGTCTGCTTCTGCTTTGCATATGAGCCGAACAGCAGCAGGACAAAGAATGAAGTGCCTGCCTTTGCCATGATTTCCTTATAGAGCTGCGATAGATTCCTGTTATTCAATGCTGCATTCTTTCTCTCCTCTTCTGCTTTGAAGATCTCGAACCCGAAATATGCTGGGTTCAGGCTGCAGAGCGAGCTTTTGCCGACTGTTTTTGCTGATAGGATGTTTTTTTCCAGCAGTTTCTGCACAGCAATGTATGTTATCCTGTAGTCAGAGCCGATGGCTTTGGAGATCTCCCTGATGGTCTTCGGCTTTCTGTCGGCGATGAATAGCTTTATTATTTTAATCTCTGTTTTCATTTATGTAGATTGATACATAATATTATGTATTTAAATCTTTTGGTTGTGATATAAAGAAATTTCTATTGGCAGAAAAAAATCTTATGATTTCAGCTTCTTCACAACATCCTTCACTGCAATCATCTCTTCCTTGCCGGAGGTCATGTCCTTCAGTTTGACTTTGTCCTGCTTTATCTCGTCCTCGCCGACAATGATCGCGTATTGTATGCCGAGATAGTTAGCGTAATCGAGAGATTTGCTTATGCCTTTCTTGCCGATGGCGAAATCTGTATTGATGCCCTGCCTGCGCAGCTCATTCGCGATTTTCATCGCCTCTTTCTCCACGCCGATTGGCACAACAAGAACCTTTGCAAGAGTCTTTTGTATCTTTTCTTTATTGCTGAGCTTGATGTATTCTGTTATCGGCTCCAAGCCGAATGCGAAGCCGACTGCAGGCACATCCTTGCCCACGAGGCCTTTGACCATCTCGTTGTATCTTCCTCCGCCGAGGATTGAGCTTGTAATCTCGCTGTTTTTCAGGAATCCCTCAAACACAGTTCCTGTGTAATATCCTAATCCGCGCGCCAGCGACGGAACAAAATTGATGTTCTTTTTCTCGTCTTCAGAAAGATAAGATAAGACTTCTTCAAGTTCTGCAATGCCCTCTTTTCCAATGTCATTCTTTGCAATCCCTTTCAGCAT
>JAZDFJ010000071.1:0-7471 GCA_043807995.1 Candidatus Woesearchaeota archaeon | reverse complement strand
GCTGAGGTTCCAAAAACATAAAGTGTTTTGAGACCTCGCTGAGGTTCCAAAAACATAAAGTGTTTTGAGACCTCGCTGAGGTTCCAAAAACATAAAGTGTTTTGAGACCTCGCTGAGGTTCCAAAAACATAAAGTGTTTTGAGACCTCGCTGAGGTTCCAAAAACATAAAGTGTTTTTGATATCCGCCTGTCGCATTCTTATCAAAATGGAAAAACTACCCAACACAAAGTTCAAATCATATGTCGAGAAAAAAGTAAGGAACACTATCAGGAAATACAGCCTGTTCAGCAGGGATGATAAAATCGGGGTGGCTGTTTCAGGCGGAAAAGACTCGACAGCCTGCCTTTATATTCTTAAAAAGCTTGGCTATGACATTGAGGCGATAACAATTGATGCTTCCATAGGCAATTATACAAAGCAGAATCTTGAGAACCTGAAAAAGGTCTGTGATAAATACAAGGTAAAGCTTCACGTTGTCTCATTCAGGGATGAATTTGGCATGTCGCTGTGCTATATCCGTTCTGTGCTGAAATCAAAAGGCATTGATTACTCGTCATGCATGCTCTGCGGCATACTCAAGAGATATCTGCTGAACAAGCACGCGCGAAAGCTCAAATTTGACTGTCTTGCAACAGGCCACAATCTCGACGATGAGGCACAGGCATTTCTTATGAATGTTTTTAGGAATGATTTCAAGCTTGCGAAAAGGCAGGGCCCTGTCACAGGCTCTTCAAAATCCTCCAAGTTTGTCAAGAGAGTAAAGCCTCTCTATGAGGTCAGGGAAGACGAGGCGGGGAGATATTCAAAAATCATGAAGTTTCCAGTCAATTATGGAATATGCCCGTGCTCTGCCAGCGCCTACAGAAGAGAGTATCTCAATCTTCTTGATGAATTCGAGAAAAAGCATCCCTGCGTAAAGTATAATCTTGTAAGGTTTCATGAAACCATGAAGGCAAGCCTGAAAAAAGAAAAGAGCCAGAAGGTCGGGCTTTGCAGCATATGCGGAGAGCCTGCAAGCAATGATGTGTGCAAGGCATGCAATATCTTCAGGGAGCTGAAGATTGCAGGGAAGTGATTGTTTTTTGTCCTGTCCGCTGTTCTTTTCTCAGCTCTTGGAATCTCTTATAATCATCCATGTCAAAAGGATAATCTTTTTTTGTGCAGCCTAGGCATGCATGCTCTTCATCCATCCCAATGGCTTCAAGCATTTTGTTCAATGGCAGGAAATTCAGAGTAGTGGCTCCGATTGCTTTTCTTGCAGTTTCGATGTGTTCTTTATCTCCGCTGTGAAGCAGAAGCTCCTCGCCATCTGCAATATCAATGCCTCCGGGGCATATTCCGATGTACGGGGGATATGTCGAGAAAAAATGCACTTCTTTTGCTCCCAATTCAAACAGCTTTTTAATCACATTTTTTGAGGTATCTCCGCGCACAATGCTGTCGTCGACAAGAGCGACTCTTTTGCCTTTGATGTGGGATTCCACAAAAAGGAATTTGCTGTCGATATAGTCTGTTCTTTTTTTTGGGCCGTGCTGGAAAGCCCTTATTTTCGAAAATGTCGGCCTTGCAACAATTCCGCCGAAAGGTTTTTTCCATGCATTTGCCATGGCTGTTGCTGCGGGTATGGGAGATTTGGGAACAGGAATGACAGAGTCGACTCTCTCCTTTAAATGGACAAAGCATTCTGCCAGCGCATCTCCAAGATTGCAGCGGGCGTCATAGACCTGCTGCTCTTTGAATGTCGAGTCTACCTGTGAAAAATATACTATCTCGAAAGGGCAGAACTTTTCTTTTAATGGAAGAATTTTTTTCCTGTATATGTTGAAGCTGAAGTCGATAAATACTGCCTCGCCAGGCTCGAGCTCGCGAATGTCGTGGAATCCTCCTAAAAAATTGAGGGCTGTTGTTTCAGAGGAAAAAGCATACTGTGAAGAGCCGTTTTCTGCTTTCTTTGCAAAGCACAATGGCCTTATCCCGTGAGGGTCCTTGAATGCGAGCAGGCCATGGTCTGCAATTATTGCAACAGCAGAATAAGCGCCGATTGCATGGAACTTAGATTCCTGGCTCATTGTCTTTTCAAGAGCAGGAAATAGCTTTTGTTTTACAAAAGAAGCAGTGTCCTCTGCATTGTAGCAGTCAAGCTCTATAAGATTCTGCGCAAGGCAGAACAGTAAAGGCTCGACATCGGTGTCTGTGAAAAAAGAATAAGCTCTCTCGCGCTTGAGGATTTTTTTCATTCCCATGAAGTTCGCTATCTGGCCGTTGAAGCCCATTGCCAGGCCTGGTTTTTGGATGTACAACGGCTGTGCATCCCTGTGAAGATCATCTCCTGATGTGGCATATCTGTTGTGCCCGATTGCGACATTATCGGGAATCTTGTCAAGATCTATGTTCTGAAATACCTCTGTGCTTGAGCCAGTGCTTCTTATTGGGGAGCTGAATTTTTCCCTGCTAGAATCATAGCTTATTATCCCTGAGGACTGTATTCCCCTGTGCTCCAGCGCATGCAGAGCATTGACTACGTCCTTGCACACTGGCTTGTTGCTTATCACCCCGAAAATCCCGCACATGCTTTGAAGATTCAAAATTCTCGATTAAAAAGATTTAGATACAGGGATATATGTATCCGAGAATATATTGGTTGTTTTTGAGAAAAAGGTACTGTTGAAGGCGACTAGAAATCGACCACAGGGAGATTTCGAAATTAACATTTCGAGACCTCTCTAAGGTTTCGGACAGAGCCTGAGAAAAAACAACATTTAAAAGTCAGGCAGTCGCTGTTGTTTTCATGAGGAGAGCTGCTTTGCTGATAATCCTGATATTGTTTGCTTCAGTGCTGGGCATTACTGCCTGCACAAACAGCAGCAAGCAATATTCCTGCAACACAGGAATTGACTGTGTCTCCACATGCGGAGCGAAATGTGTAAACAAGGAATGGGCAAAGACTTACAAAGATCCATGCGTCAATGTCAGGGCATGGGACTGTTCCTGCGAAGACAAACTATGTTATAGCGACGGCAAACCACCTGTTTCTAAGGATACTGATGTTGTTAATTGCGATTCTTACACAACAGAGAATTGCCCTGAACAATGTGTTGTCTGTCCGCCCTGTGCTGAATGCAGCTCTTTAAGATGCCAGTCAGAAGAATTCTGCAAAAGCATTGGCTTTGAAAGAGGATGGCTTGGGAGATAATTGACAGAAAAAATAAATGCTCCCGCCATAAGGACTGCGCCCTGTATAACCTTGTATCTTATCTTCACCTTCGACTCGATAAGATAAAATAAATGCTCCCGCCGGGATTCGAACCCGGGTCCCAGCCTCGAGAGGGCTGAATGATTGACCGGACTACACTACAGGAGCATGCTTTCTTGATACAACACTTAGGGACTCCGGTCGAAGACTAGGAGTCGCTAATGCGTGTCAACCGAGCGTAACCAGTTGCCGTGGCTACACTACAGGAGCATATACTGGGCCCGTGGGGATTTGAACCCCAGACCGCCGGCTGTCTGAGCAAGGCCATGAAAAGCTGACCATGGGCCAACTTATAAGACCGGCGCTCTAACCAGGCTGAGCTACGGGCCCATAAAGCGGCAAAGTGCAGTTTGATGCACTGAATTGCAGCTATGGGCTGTTTGCAGCTTTTAAGAGGGCTATTGTCGTATTTAAATAGGTTATGGTTGGTTTGGGTGTTGTGTTATCCCGAAATTATTTTACCTCGATGAAAAAAAAACAGAACAATTTAAAAATAGCAGTTCATTTCCTTAACAATCAGAACTAGAATAAGAGTGTTTTGTAAGAGTTTTTTTTGGATTTCTGTGTCTTACAGCAGTTTTTGAGCTATTTCTGAAAAAAGTAAAAAAAATTTAAGGTTGAAATAAGATGAGAAGAGAAATGAATAATAACAAAAGAAAAAGTTTTGGTGGTGGCTTCAGATCTGGCGGCTCTAGTGGCGGCGGATTTAGAAGTGACAACGATTTCGGCTCAAGGCCAAGATTCAGAAGTTCTGGCCCTCGTGAGTTTGGGCCGCGTGAAATGCATAAAGCAATTTGCGCAGAATGCAAGAAGGAATGCGAAGTTCCGTTCAAACCAGTTGAAGGAAAGCCTGTTTTTTGCAGGGACTGCTTCAGAGCCCGCAGAGATGGTGCAGGATTTGAGCGCAGAGAAAGCCCAGGGTTTGAAAGAAGAGCTCCAATGAAAGAAGAAACAACAGAGAGTTCTGAAAGTTTGAGTGATGACTCTGACATGAGTGATGATTCTGAAGAGGATGACTCTGAAGAAGACACGGAGGAGTGAAGATGAAAGGAACAGTCAAATTCTTTAACGAAATGAAAGGTTACGGATTCATTAACGGCGAAGATGGCAAGTCGTATTTTGTTCACCAATCCGGCATTAGTCCGGGTGTTGTGCTGAAGGAAAACGATAAAGTCACTTTCAATGTTGCCCAGGGAGACCGCGGGCCAAAAGCAGTTGATGTAGCCTTAGATACAGATGCAGAGTAAATCTTGCACTGTGTTTTCTTTAAATTTTTTTAATTTTCTTTTTTTCTATTTTTTCGCACATTTTTTAAACCAATAAATAACTTCATCAGGCATGGCAAAGCTTGAATTCCAGGATTTGGAGTTTCTTGACAAGGATACCGAGAATGTAGAAGTTATATTTCTTGGCTGCTATTCAGCCATTCTGCCCAAGCCAGAGCTTGAGAAAATCGGCAAATGCAGGCTTGGAAAGCATTTTATAGAATTCCAGGCCAATGAAAAGAGCTCGAACACAAAATTTAATCTTTTGCTGAGCAAGGCATTTTTTGGCCTGAGAAACAGGCTTAACAACAGGCCTGCAGTTTATATCCATAAAAACTCAGGAATCCCTTTAATAGGCACTAATGAGTTTGGCATTGCTGACAGGGATACCAATTGGCTTGAGCTAAAGCCTAACACAGGCTGCAATCTTGACTGCATTTTTTGCTCTATAAACGAGAGCGGGATAAAAAAGTATGATTATGTTGTTGAAAAGGACTATCTTGTTGAAGAGGCCTGCAGGGTTATTGAGCTGAAAAAAGGCAAAGTCAATGTGCATATAGGCCCGCAGGGTGAACCTCTGCTTTACAAGGACCTTGTGCAGCTTGTGGGCGATTTAAGGAAAAATCCTAAGGTAAATGAGATACTGTGCGTCACAAACGGGGTTCTGTTGACAAAAAGATTAATAGACGAGCTTTCAGATGCAGGCCTGTCAAGGCTTCACATCTCTTTGCACACTCTTGATAAGGAGCTGGCTGCAAAGCTCGCCCAGCACCCTTTTCCTGTTAATAAAATAGTTGAAATCATAAATTATGCAAAGCACAAGCTGAAAGTTGTTATTGTGCCGCTGATTATCCCTGGTTTTAATGAAAAAGAGATTGACAGCCTGATTTTGTTTGCAAAACAGATTTATCCTGAAGCTCCTTTGATATCTTTTCAGAATTTTCTCTGCTATCCAAAGGGGAAAAAACCTGTAAAGCAGAGGGATTTCAAAGAGTTTTTTGAGCTCTTGGAAAAATACGAGAAAAAATATGATATCAATCTGACAAGCAATGATTTAGGCACTGAATTTTACAAAGATGCTGCTCTGGAAAAGCCTTTTAAAAAAAATGATATTGTAAAGGCTGTGATAATGCTTCCTGGCAGGCATGAAAACGAGATGATTGCAGTCTCAGGAAACAGGTGTATCACTCTTGTTGACTGCAGGGAGAATAAAGAAAAAATAGGCAAAAAAGTGAATGTGAAGATAATAAGGGACAAGCACAACATTTTCAAGGGAACATTGGTGAACTGACTGCGCTATCCCGAGTGGAGGTTTTTTGCTGCTGCTAGCCGGACTGAAAGAAGATTCAGGGCAGGGCCTTTTTTCAGACAAGGCTTATCAGCTATCTATCACCCAAGTATCTTCTTGAAAAAGTCTTCTATAGAATCAACAATCGTATTGAACAGGCTTCTTTTTTGCTGCTCTTCTGCCTTGGCAGGCACGGTATCTTCTTTTTTTATTATCTTGTCGCCCTGTTCTTCAGCTATTTTCTCTGCAGGCTCGACTCTTATAACTGATGAAACATCTTCTCTGTATGTTTCGCCGAGAACATCCACTGACATGCTGGTTTTTAATTCGATTTCCTCTTCTGAAAAATCCGCGGGAATTGTGAATTTGTAGACCAGAGCCTCTTCTTTTGTGTTTCCCTCTAAAACATCAATCACTGTTTCAGTATTGCCCTGCACATCTCTAAGATTAATGGCTGAAGGGATTGTTTCTTTCACGCTTACGCCTCTTGCAGATTCATCAAGCATGTTCTGTGCATAGACGTGGACTGTGATGTTTTCCCCTGGCTTTGCGCTGCTCTTGCTCAGCGTTTTTGAGAGGGAGAACGATTTGTTTGCTGGCGCAATCTCGAGCTGGCTCTGGGTGTTGATATAGAATTTTTCTTTGTTAAGGGAATTATAAGAGCCGTTCAAGAATATTGCAAACTTCTGTTTTGACAGCGTGGATGGGCTTGTTTTCAGCTGGTTGTAGATCTCCTGCTGTTCGCCAGGGTCTATTTCTTCAGCAAAAAAAGATATATCTTCGAAGAGCTGGCTTGATAGTGTCAGGTTTGCGTTGTAATATTTTATATCAGCATTGTTTTTCAGAAAGACCTGCACTCTGTAGCTGCCTCTAGACCTTATTGACTTTACAGGCAATGCAACCCATGCATCAAGCTTGTCTGTCTCAACAGACACTGAATCTTTTTTCTCTTCAATAAAAGAAAAGCCGTTGATTTCCAAAGTGGTGTTTAGGCTTGCATTGTATTTTCCAGTGTATGGAGTCTTGTATGATATCTCAAAATCATGGGTTTTCTGGGCAGGAATTGTTCCTGAATATGAAAAGCCTGTCGATCCCTCGCGCTCAAAGCTTTCAGGATAATCGGTTAGAATAAAATCCGCCGGGCCGCTAATATAAAGATCCTTTATTTCCAGAACAGATTCTTCATCATTGTTTTCAACGCTTAATATCAGCTTTGTAATGCTGTCTATTGCTGCAGTGTTTTTGTTGAATCCGAAATCAACAGAGTAGAGAGGCTCTGATTCTATAGTGGATTTCTTGGTTTGCAGGCTTTTAGAGACTCCCTCGTAAGAGTATGAGAAGTTTCCCTTTAGCCCATATTCGCCATATTTCATTATTTTCAATGTATAGGTGAATGATTTTGACCTGCCTGCTGCTATTGAGCCAACCCATTTTACAGTGTTTTGGGCAAAAGAAGCGCCCTCGCTTACCTTTGTTACTGTAAGGCCGTCTGGAATATTTTCAGTATAAACCCCATTTTCAGCGTTTTTAGAGCCGCCATTGACTATATTGACAACTATCTGCTGTTCCTGGGCGTAATCAAGATCTGCAGAGCTCGGGTTTTTGGATATTGAGATTTCTGCTGCAAGCTCGTATATCATCAGCCTAAAGCCAGGCTCCAGCTT
>JAZDFJ010000070.1:0-7629 GCA_043807995.1 Candidatus Woesearchaeota archaeon | reverse complement strand
AACAGGGAAGACCAGGTAATGGACTTTGTTGTGAGCAATGCCTCGAGAAAAAAAATCCCTATACTCTCTGTGATAAGGCCTCACGGCATGAGAGGCTATATCTTTATTGAGGGAGTGAGCCGGACAGATGCAGAGCAGTCGGCATTTGGAGTTCCCTACGCACGAGGATTGCTGCCCAGCGAAATAGGATACAAAGAGATAGAGCACATGCTGGAGCAGGTCAAGAAAGACGTCAATATCAAGAAAAATGATATCGCAGAGATCATATCAGGACCTTTCAAGAGAGAGAAATGCAAAATCACCAGGATTGACAAAGTCAAGGAAGAGGTTGTTGTTGAATTGCTGGAGGCAGCAGTTCCAATCCCCATCTCCCTGAAAATGGATGCAGTCAAAGTGATAAGAAGAGACAGCGACGACAGCAGTGCAGAGTGAGCTTTTTTTTTGATTTTTTTTAGTTTTCTTTTTTTATTTTTGATTTTTCTATTCTCTGTTTCTTTATTTTTGCATAACAAAGCCTGCCATCGGACATTTTGTCTTGCTTTGCAAGAAATTTATTTATTCGCTATTTTCCAGAGATATTCAAAATAATTTTTGTAAGATTCATATACTGATTTGTGTTCAATCAAAATCCCCATAGGGTTTTCTACCCACATAATTATTGCTACTTTCCCATCAAAAAGATAGGTAGAAACTGAAGAATTAAATTCTGATGGAACATATTTTATTATTGTAAGAGGTATTGTTGTCGGTTTTATCTTTATGTTTGCCACAATTCGCATCTTAATTTTTTTCTCTACTCTTTCTTTATCCCATTTTGGATAATCATATGGAAGATTTTCTTTGATTTTATATTCTGCACCAAAATCTAGAATTTCTGTCTTTGAATTTAACATTTCTTTTAATATTGTCTTTACTCCTGCCAATCCTTTGAAACTGTGTATTTCTTGTTTTTCTTTTGCCATCTGAAAATCAGCAAAAAGTTCAGGTACAATTTTTTTGGCTTCTGCAAGCTGATCTTCTTTGTCTTTTATAATCTCGATTATTTTTTCTGGATTTCCAGCTTCAAATAAGAGCTTGTTAGCTTTTGTGATCTGGCTGACCAACCCTTTCTCAGCAAGTCCCCTTAAGGCGTCATATACTGAAACTCTATGAACGCCAGATTTTCTAGACACTTCATTGGCTGAAGCCGAACCAATCTTTAGCAAGGTCAGATAACATTTTGCTTCATTCGGGCTTAATCCTGTTTTTTCCAGTTGTTCTTGTTTCATTACTTGATTGATTAATTGCTTTCTTTATAAATATTTCTAAATGTTGTAACCCCCCTTACTACATATAATTATATATGCCACATAACTACTGGATAATAATTAAATTTATGGAGGAAAAATGTTATACGAAAAAGATCAAATAATAGATTGGATGCAAACCTATATGCATATAGGAATTTGTTATGCAAAAATCAGCGATTGGTTTGATGGTCGAGTTCAATGGCCAGGCAGAGATAAAGTAAAAGAATACGCTACTGGCTGCGCTCAACAATGGCTTGATGCAATTAAAGTAGATTTTCCTGAAGAAATAAGATGTGAAAGGAAATTGAATCAAATCAAATTATTGGAAGAGTTCATATCAAGAGCTGAAGAATTATAGGGCGGTGGCAACCCTCATAAAAACAATAGACACGACGACTCAAAAATTTTCCTTCGACCACGTTGTACTCTCGCCTACGGTTCGGGGCGTATAACGCCGATTATAAGTAATTGTCGGCAAAAAAACGAAACGCCTAAAATTATCTTTTATTTAATTCAAAAAGAACTTTTGTGTAAAAATTTTTTTATATCTGGAGATTTAGATAGAACATATGAGAAAAGATTCAAAGAGTCATTCCCATACTGGCTTAGCAAAGTTTTTCTTAAGCGGTCTATATTTTTCTCGATTAAACCAGAATCTATCAACGCCCTTGAAACAACTAGTTGGGTAAAAAGAATTCTCGAGAGAGGGAGACATTCCTTGAATATTTGAAATTTATAATTAAAAATCCTCCCATATTTTTCCCACTCAAACTCATCTTCAACTACAACGCCCCTAACATTCTTAATCTCTTTATCCATCTCTTTATACTTGCTTCTTATCCAATTGTAGTATGGGCATTCCAAGCAACAAAATTTATTAAATAGATCCCATGAAACAAAGCCCATCCCGATATCCACTCCCTCAATCTTTCCTATTAGCCAAAAAATAGCCTCCTTTATTTTAAATAAATCCACCTTTTCATCATAATAGTTTGAACAGTCTCTAAAAAATGGGTTGTTTAAGAGAGAGTCAATTTTATCTTTCTTCACTATGAACAGGATATCAATATCAGATTTTTCTGTAACACTCTCAAAAGCCATCGAGCCAGTTAAGATGACTCCTTCACAAAATTCAGTTTTTATCTTGGATAAGATTTCGTTTAAGATACGCATTCTTTTATCGTATTCGTCTGAACCCATAAAAAAGAGATTAAATGAGATATTTTAAATATTTTTCTCCAAAAAAGATTATTCCAAGATCCTTTCAAGAAAGCTCTCAATTCCAGCATCAGGCTGGCATTCATCTGTGCGCAGACTGCATTCTCTGTACACCCAGCACGGTCTTTGCAGCCCGCAGTTTTGCAGGTTAGTCATTGGCGGATTATTCCATGCTGTTGGTGGAATATCTGCGCCATAAACCGCTGCTTGTTCACATCTTTGGCTATATACCCGAGGTTTATGATATGCTTTTCTCATTTTCCACTCTCCCATATAAACTCCCCTTTAAAAAAAATCTTTTGTTTATAAATTAGATTCTATAATAAAATATATATTAGAATCCAATAAACTTGCCTGCCTTGATTTATCAGCTGCAGATTATTCTGAGCCTCTCTCACCGGCTCTGTCCGCAATCTCTGCGCAGCGCGTTCGCCTTGCTTCTTTTATTCATTGTAGTCCGGTCAATTATGAACGGTACATAACAATCAAGGCTTACTGGGCGCCACACCCTCTTCCACCGCAACCTTTATAAAACAAAGCTTACTCCATGCTCTTATTCTTGGCACAATATGATTCATAAAACAGGCAATGAAAAATGGCGATTGAAACTGTCGAGGCATTGATTGAAGGCGGAAAGGCAACTGCTGCTCCTCCACTTGGACCTGCTTTAGGCCCTAAAGGAGTCAATATTGCGAATGTTGTTGCTGAGATAAACAAGAAAACAGCAGCCTTCAAGGGGATGCAGGTGCCTGTCAAGGTGCACATCAACACAGATGACAAGTCGTTCTCAATCACTTTAGGCACGCCGCCGGCAGCTGCGCTTATAATCAAAGAGGCTGGCCTGGAAAAAGGCTCTGGCCATCCAAAATCAGAGCTGGTTGCAGACCTTGCAATCGAGCAGATTATCAAGATAGCAAAGATGAAGGAGACAAGCTTATTGGGAAAAGACCTGAAGCAGAAGGTCAAGGAGATAATAGGAACCTGCCGATCAATGGGTGTCAAGGTCGAGGGAGTTGTTGCTGCAGAGGCAATAAAGCTTGTAAATGAAGGCAAGTTTGACAAAGAGATAAAGGAAGAAAAAACAGAGCTTTCTGAAGAAGAGATGAAAAAGCTCGAAGAAGAAAAGAAATCCATGCTTCACGAGCTCGAAGAGAAATACGCCAAGTATGAGAAAGAGGCTAATGCAATCCTTGAAAAGATTAAGGACAAGGAAAGATCCTTTAAAGTCAGCACTCTCAAGAAAGCCAGCATCCCTGATGAGATTATCAACAAGCTCTGTCCTCCTGAAAAAGGAGCAGCAGATGCAAAGGGCGGAGCTGCCGCACCTGCGAAGAAGTAAGTTTTTTGTAGTTCTTTTTGCTATTTTCCGCTTATTTTTTTTGCTTATTCTCTGAGTCATTATACCGCTGTCGGCTATTCTTCACAGAGCCAGCTTCAATCGGCTCTGTCCGGGGTCTCTCAGTAGTGCGTTCGCCTAGCTTCTTTATTCGATTATTACCCGAGTTAATAGTGATCGTTTAATCACATACATGGCTCACTAGGCACTACTCTTCACAGCGCCAGCTTCAATCAAAACTTTTATAAACCCCTGCCAACCTCTTTTTTGCTATGAAACGAATAGGAAGCTCCAGGAGAAAGACAAGGCACATCTATACCAAGGAGAAAAGCGAAAAGGGAAAACTGAGCATAAGAGCTTTTATGCAGGAGTTCCAGCCTGGCGACAGGGTTGGCTTGGTTATTGAGCCGGCATACCAGAAGGGCATCTTTTTCAGAAGATATCAGGGAAAATGCGGAGTTGTTGAAAGAAAGCTAGGCTCTTGCTATGAGATATCCCTGAAAGACTTTAATAAAGAAAAAAAGATAATCGCACATCCTGTTCATTTAAAGAAACTCATTTGAAAAAACTTTAGAACTATGTTGGTTTAAAAATAGCAGTTTAAAAAAATCAGGCTTAAAATGACAACATTCCAGATTCTTGAAAAATCTCCTGTATCCATGAGCGAACTCAGGGCAGAGCTGAAAAAGATAAAAAAAAGGGATGGAGAGCTTAGTTTCAGGTCAAACAGGACAAATGACTATCTTGATAACTTTAGCCTGCTTTCAAAAAAAGATGCTGATTCTGTTTTCGAGGACATTTCAAAACTTAACATTCCAAGGCTGAAACCGGAATATATAACCAAGCTTGTAGACCTTCTGCCAAAGAGCGTTGAAGAGGTAAAGGTTATTTTAAGCGGCTACGGCCTCACAATAAACAATGAAAACATCCAAAAGATGCTTGACATTCTTAAAAAATATGCTCCTGAGAGCTAAATTAAGGATTTTTCTTTCCTGTTTGCAGCTTTGTCTGTAATCTGTGTGGCGTCCTCGTCCTGCTTCTTTCATTCATTGTGGCCCTAATCGTGAATGATGCATCGCGCTTAGGGTTTACCTGGCACTATTTTTCGGATAAATCCTCTTACTTGCGCAAAATATATAAAGAGATTTATCAGTTAAACACTTATTCAAAGCCTAAACGGCTTTTTTGGGTGGAATTCATGGAACATGAAAAAGAAGAACAAGCTGTAGTACTTGACTTTCTGCCAAACGGCTATCCATTCGACAAGTCACCAAGTCATCTCAAGACTCCAATAGTTCAGGCAGTAGGAAAAAAGTATTTTTCGCTGTTAGAACTTGTGCCAAAAAAAGGCGAGTTTCTCCAGCCTTATGAGGAGATATACATTGGAGAGGGGAAAAGGGACAAGATACACCATATCAAGAAAAAACTTGCTCTTGACAAGCTTACACAGACTGCAAGGGCAGAGCTGGAGCATGTTATAATGACTCTTGTCAAGGAAAGGGAGCAGGCTTTTATTGAGTTTTTCAACAAAGCAAACCCATTAAGCACAAGAATGCATGCTTTAGAGCTTTTGCCGGGTCTTGGAAAAAAGCACATGTGGGCAATTCTTGAAGAGAGAAAAGTCGAGCCTTTCAAAAGCTTTGACGACATAAAAAACAGGGTAAAGCTTATGCCTGACCCTCTGAAGACAATAGTCAAGAGGATTATTGAAGAGCTCGAAGGCAATGAAAAGCACCTCCTGTTTGTAGAACATTAAAAGAAGGGCTTTTTCTTATGTTTCTGCTAATGTTTCTTATTCTATATTTTTTTAGAAACTTTTAAATAGTAGTATATCCGAAGAATAGTGTCACGCTGCTGTTTGTACAGATGTTGGATATAGATGTAAAATATCCTGGTTATCAGATAAAACATTTAAGAAAATAAAAAAGAGGGAGTATATGAAGCCGGCAAAAATAATAATTCCAGTATTTCTGTTGCTATTATGTGCCATTCCAGTGTTGGGATTTGATGTTTTCCTGACGCCTGTTGACGTGAACATCCATCTTGGTGAATTTGCAACCTTTGAGGTATTTGTGCAGAATTCAGGGAATACAGATGACTATATTCAGGTTTTCACAGCAGACCCGAACTGGATTGTTCTCAGCCCGAATGGGATAACTGTGCCTGCAAACAGCTCTGTTAAGGAAAATCTGACTATAATGCCGAAATCAGATGTACTTATCGGGCCGCACGGCATAATCATGAATTTCAGATCTTCAAGGACAGGAAAACTCAGGCAGACTACTGAAATGGTCAATCTCCTGCCTATCTCGCCTTTCGGAACAGGCTATATCCCTAATGTTGTTCTCGGTGCTGATTTTAGCGAGCGTGCAGATCCGCGCGACAAGTTCAGCATTGACGTGCTTCTCAGGAACAAGAACAATCAGGAATTGAAAAACATAACCCTGAGGGTTTACAGCGAGCTATTCGGTGAAGAGCATCTTATAGATCTCGGCTCCCTTGAGGAGAAAACAATAACCCTTGTTTTTGACATCAATGACATTGAAACTCCTGGTGTTTACAATCTGTATATCTGGGTGCTCTCGGAAGGGATCACAGTTACAGAATTAAAAGAATCATTTGAGGTAATAGGATACTCAGATATTGAAGGCTCTGTTGAAGAGCAGGATTCCTTTTTCAAGACAAAGGATATAATAACCTTTGTGAACAACGGCAATGACAAGGCTTCAAAGCAGTACAAGAGAGTGGCCAATTTTATTGTCAGGCTCTTCCAAAAATCAGATCCAAAGCCTGAGATTGTTTCAGAGGACGGAAGGCATTATGCTGTATGGTCTTTTGAGCTTGGCTCTCTCGAGTCAGTATCAATAACTGTCGAGGAAAATTACCGGGTGCTGTTTTACATAGGCGTTGCCATTGTTGCAATCCTGATAGCCTATTACATTTTCAGAAGCCCTGTTGTGCTTTCGAAAAGAGCAGAATTGCTCAGCAGATCAGACGGCGGGCATTCTGACATAAAAGTTTACATCCATGCCAGGAACAGGTCTGGAATGAAGATAAACATGCTCAAGATTTCAGACAGGATAAGCGTGATTGCACAGCTTGTCGAGGACAAGCATGTCGGCAGTGTCGGGCCGAGCAAGGTGATAAAACACAGCGCAAGAGGGACATTGCTGCGCTGGGATGTGTCCCACATGGAGCCTTACGAGGAGAGAATAATCACTTACAAGATAAGGACAAAGCTCGGTATTGTCGGCGGAATAGTCTTTAAGCCGGCAGTTGTAAGGTTTGAGACAGCAAAGGGAAAAGAAAGAGTTGCAAAATCGAACTCTTACAACTTGAAGATATAGAACAAGAATAGTATGGGCATAATTTTTTTCTTTCCTTCTATTTTTTTTTGTTCACAAAAACATTTATAAATAAATCCCTGTTCTTGTGAACCATTCTGCAAGCCCCCCGTAGCTCAACGGTAGAGCGCTCGGCTGTAGAAATTGAACGACAGGCTCTGGTGAGCATGAATGAAATTCAATCAGCCGTTACCGAGAGGTTCCCGGTTCAAATCTGGGCGGGGGGATACTTTTTTCTGATGAGCGTAGCGAATCTCTGGTTAGGTTTTGTTTCCTAGATTTGAACTTTAGTTCCGCGATAGCGGTGCCAGAAATCTTTGAGTTTTGTGGACAAATCTGGGCGGGGGGATACTTTTTTCTGATGAGCGTGGCGAATCTCTGGTTAGCTTTTGTTTCCTAGATTTGAACTTTAGTTCCGCGATAGCGGTGCCAAAAATCTTTG
>JAZDFJ010000069.1:0-6222 GCA_043807995.1 Candidatus Woesearchaeota archaeon | reverse complement strand
GCTCTTCATCAGCTGGTATCTCCTGTCCCAGTCAACCACTCCCTTAACTCTGTCTCCTGTTATTAATCCTGCAGAATCAACCTCGTGGCTTATGTTGCCGTCAAACTTGCCTGTAAACACAACATTGAATTCTTTGCCGCCGTTTACTCTTATAATCTTTCCTGTGTCAAAAGGCTGTCCCCCGCCGTTTGGATAGAATGCTGTCTGGTCAAGGACAACAAATTTATCGTCTTTAACGCTCTCGACAACAGCCTCGAATTCCTTGAGATACGAATCATTCATGTATAGCGCTTTTGTCATTTTCTCCCTCCAAAATTTTGATCCTCAGCCCTTTTTTGTCATGCTGATAAAAAACTCCGGCCGATAGTATTTCCCGCAATACCTGTAAAACTCAGGCTTTTTATTAATTTTTTCTATCAGCCTGGCCTTGATTATTTCCCTGTCAGCCTTTGCAGGTTTCCAGCTGTTTTGCAGTCCTATGTCAAACTCTTTAAGGCTTATCTTTTTCTCAGGCCTGAATCCTCTTTTTTTCATCTCATCACTAATGCTCTCATGCCTTTCCTTGAGATAAAGCAGCTTGTCTTTGAAAAAAACAATATGGCCTTTGCCAAGGCAGTATTGCAAAGGGGCATTTCCAGGCTCAGGAAATTTTCTGGCATAGCCGAGAAGCATCAGTATCTCGTTGTACTCTGCAATCAGGTGCTGGTCTGCGAGCAGCTTTGGGTCTATGAGATTGATTCTGACCATGACAATATCTGTATTCGCTTATATTTTAAAATTTTTGCTTAAGATTCCGCCTAAGGGCAACGACTCCGGGCAATGGCGGTTTTTCAGGCTGCGTTTAAAATCTCGCTTTGCGCTCGGGTTAGCATCGGATTCAGCTCCAGATGCATTATCGCTTCTATCGTTGAAGCCCCGTAAGGGACAACCCCCTCAACTCTTCAGAATTCTCAAACAGAAAAGCCTCACAAATTGATGCTAACCTACGTTTTAAACGCACCCCTATTTTTTCATAAAAATTTATAAATCAGTTTCTTTTCTGGAGCTTGTATGTTTACATTCAAGAACAGCATAGGAGCCTTTGTGATAGAAGGCGGAAAGCTCAGCCAGGAATTCCTCTTTGACAGTCAGGAAAATATTGATAAAAAAGAAAAAGAGTTCATAAGCAAAGGAATCCCTGCTGCAAATGAAAAGCAGAAGCACCAGGCATTGCAGCTTATATGCGATAAAAAATACTTTGAGCTGCTGAAAAGCAGGTGCCTTGATTTTACAATCGAAAAAATATCAGGGGCAGTCTCTAACGACAATTTCATAATCCAGTCTATAAACAATATTGAAGAGCTTCACAAGATTCTGAATGTGATGGTGAAAAGGCTGAGAGAGTGGTTTGGCTACTACATCCCGGAGATTGTCGAGGCAACAGACGACAATGAGGCGTTTGTCAGCCTTGTGCTGAACAACACAAAAACTCAGCTCTCTGAAAAATTCAATATCCAGAAGTCAATGGGCGGAAGCTTTTCAAAAGAGGACATTAATATGATGCTTGATCTTGCCCTGCGCATAAAAGGGATGTTTGAGCTGAGAGATTCTCTTACAGAGTACATGGAGCAGATAATGAAAAAGCACTGCCCGAACATGCTTGCACTGACAGGCGCCGGCATAGGCGCCAAGCTTCTTGAGCAGGCAGGCAGCCTTGAAAGGCTTTCAACAATGCCCTCTTCAACAATCCAGGTTCTCGGCGCTGAAAAAGCCCTGTTCAGGCATTTGAAAACAGGGAGCAGGCCTCCAAAGCATGGTTTTTTAATCAATCACCCTCTTGTTATAAAAGCAAGAGACAGGGAAAAAGGAAGGGTTGCTAGAACTCTCGCTGACAAGATATCGATGGCAATAAAAGTCGACTATTTCAAGGGCGAGTTTATCGGCGACAAATTAAGGGAAGAACTTGAGAAAAGGTTTTTATGATGAAAAAAAAGCATATGCAAAAATCGCAGGGCAAAAAAAGCAGTCGTGACAAAAATATTGGCATGATCGACCTGGAGCTCAACAAGAGGCTGCTCTCTGAGATTTCAAAAGAGACAAAAAGGCTTATTTCTTTTTTAAGAATAATCACGATTGTTATTTTCTTTCTTATGTTCCTCTACTTTTTTCAAAAAACAGCAAAGGCAGGACTTGCCCAGGGAATAACTGTTTTCCTGCTCATATTGATGGTGGCGCTGTTTACATGGCTGCTCCACCATAAAAATTCAAGGGTGTTCTATGGGCTTAAAACAGCCAACAGAATTATAATGGCAGACATCCTCTTGTTTTTGGCCTTTTTGATGCTGGAACCTATCTCTGGCATAGCATCCCTGATATCACTTTATCTTGCCATGTTTTTGCTTTCAGCAACACTTCAAAAAATCATATTTCTGCTGCTTTTCGCAGGTGAGCACAAATGATGAAACAATACAAGCATTTCAAAGGAGTTTACGAGCCTGAAAAGTCAAGGAAAAGATCAATATTCACGATAAGCCAGTCTCCTGGAAAGCAGGTCTACGGCGAAATGCTTTTCAGGGAAAAAGGCGTTGAATTCAGGGAGTGGGATCCATTCCACAGCAAGCTTGGCGCAGGATTGTTAAACGGGATTTCGCAGATAGGCATAAAGCCTGCATGCTCTGTGCTTTATCTCGGAGTTGCTTCAGGAACAACTGCGAGCCATGTCTCGGATATTGTCGGCAGCGACGGATTTGTCTTTGGCATAGACTTTGCTCCCAGAGTGCTGAGGGATTTTGTTTTCCTGTGCAATGAAAGAGGAAACCTTGCTCCTATACTCGCGGACGCAAAGCATCCTGAAAGCTACGAACATTTGGTTACTGCAGTCGACGTTGTCTTCCAGGACATTGCGCAGAAAAGCCAGGTCGATATTTTCCTGAAAAACATAGATCATTATCTCAAGCCAGGAGGTTTTGGCCTGCTTGTCATAAAGGCAAGAAGCATTGATGTTACTAAAAAGCCTAAAGAGATATTCAAGAGGGTCAGGCAGGAGCTGGAGAGCAGCAAGGTGACGATTGTCGACTACAAAGAGCTTGAGCCTTTTGAAAAAGATCATGCATTATTTGTCGTGAAGAAATAGAATGTTGCAGACTGCTTTAGAAAATGAAAAAAGAAATAAAAAAAGCATATAACAAACTCGCCGGCGAGTATTATGAGCTGAGAAAAAAAGACAGCAAAGTGAGATTCTATAAAGAGATGCTTGAGACTCCTTTTTTAATGAAGCTGGCAGGGGTTGTGAAGAGCAAGAAAATTCTTGATTTAGGATGCGGCCCCGGAGTCCATGCAAGAATGCTGACAAAGATGGGCGCGAAAGTGACAGGCATAGATAATTCCATAGCATCCATAAGCATAGCAAGAAAAGAATCTCCACAATCGGAGTTTTTTGTCGGAGACATTGAAAAACTGCCTTTTGCTTCAGGCAGATTTGACATTGTTTTTTCTGCAATGGTCATAGGGCATCTGAAAAACTGGGATAAGACATTCGGGGAAGTAAACAGGGTTTTGAGGAAAAACGGAATCTTTGTTTTTTCAGTTTACAGTCCATTCAAGGAAGTACTGAGCAAGAAAAAATGGAAAGGAAAAGAATTCAGGATTATTGAGAGGTATTTTGATGAAAGGCTGATTTATGACAACTGGGAAAAAGGCGATAAAAAATACAGGGTATCGCATCACCATAAAACATACGGAACCATTATTAAAACAATTATCAGGAATGGATTTGAGATTGTTGATTATGAAGACTGCAAGCCGCCAAAAAGCGCAAAGCAGAAATACCTGAAGGCATATGAGGAGACAATGAATATTCCTAATTTCTGTGTTGGAAGGTAAAAAAACTCCAAATTCTTCTTATATGATATCAGAAACCCCAATTATCCGACAGGCTAACACCTCTACTTTCTTATCTCAAAGTCAAGGCATATCCTGAAGACTCTGGGCGAGTGCTGTCCGCACTTCACAAGCCTTAAGAATCTGCATTTAATTTTATTTCTTTTGCAGGCTGCCTTCACTTTTTCCTTTGCTCTGTCAAACTCGCCTCTATGCAGGAAATCATAGAAGTGAATCACTGCCTTGTCCTTTGCAAGCCTGAAAGCATCGTCGAGAAAATCCTCTGCTGACTTTGGCAAAGGCATCAGTATCCTGTCAAATCTCTTTTCTGCCTTGAACCCTTTCACGTCAGCGCAGAACAGCCTCGCATTTGATATTTTGTTGAGCTTCACATTCTCCATTCCCCATCTGTGTCCCTCTGGATTCTTCTCAACACCCCAAATTTCTCCTGCCAAAGTATTTTTCGACAGCACGCAAGGGTAGGGGGCGCATCCTGAAAACATGACAAGAATGTCCTCGCCTTTTTTCACCTGCTCTGCAATCCTCTTTCTTTCAGTGCCGAGCCTCACAGAGAAATAAACCTTTTCAACATCAAATCTCAGGACAACATTGTTCTCCCTGCATTCCGCAGTTTTTGTTTTTGCGCCTGCAAGCCATTTGTATTTTTGAGTCCTGAACTCTCCGCCATGGCTCGAGCTCTTCATAAGCACTGTTTTTATGTTCTTGTTTATCCTGATAAGGGTATCTGCGATGAAAACAGCCTTGGCTTTCAGCTCTTTGTCAATCTCGAGAATTGCTATCGAGCCAATTGTGTCAAAGGCTGTCTTGGCAAGCTCCAGCTCCTTTGCCGAAAGCTTTTCCTTGAGAGCCTCTCTCAATGTCTTGATTTCTTTCTTCCTCAGGCTGAATTTTTTGTCGGCAAACTCGAACTCTGTCTTGAATCTTTTTGAGACAGGGAAAAATATGAAATCCTCGTCCTTCACAATACTGTAATCCATGCATAGAAGATTGCTCTTCAGAAGCTTATCCTTTGTTTTTTCAGCCTTTTTCAAAGGCACTTTCAATGCCAGCATGCTTATTGGATAGTGCCTTGTTTTAAAAATGTTGCTCAGAAAGAGATTTCCTGCGGCTCTGTCCAAAAAGTAGCGGAAACTGCGGTTTCCGAAACCTCGCTGAGGTAGCACCGAGCGAGTCTTCAGAGTAATTAATTGATTACGATTATCAAAAACTCAATGAGTTTTTGGAACAATTAAATCTGAAGGATTTAATGAGACAAGAACCGAAGGTTCTCGGAACAGGGAATTTCTGCTGAAATTTCCTGTAACTCAGGTAACAAAATGGTTACAAAAGCGGGACGAGCGTGCTACGAAATATCCTGGACAGAGCCATTTCCTACAAAAGATTTAAAAACCTCTGTTTCTGATGATATTGCATGGAGATAAAAATAGACACAGAAAGGGAATCCAAAGAAACCCTTATCCTGTTCGGCGAATTCCTGCAAAAGCTTGGTGGCAGAGCCTCCCAGGCCCATGGCAGCAGCCAGGAATCTTTTGAGCCTGTTGCCAGCCAGGGAATATTCAACCTCTTTACCGAGGGAAAAACCAGCTCAGACCCTGAACAGGGCAATGAACCATATCCCCCTCCAGAAAGCACTTCTGCCGATACTGCAGAACAGCAGAATCCAAACGAGCTGTTCAATGTGTTCAAAACAGCAGGCGCTGATGCAAGAAAAGAAAAGACCATATCTGCCCATGACCTGCTAAAGGCAAAAACAGATGAAGATGATGAAGACCAGAAAATCAGGTTATACTAAACACGAAAAAGCCGGAAGTATAAAGGCTGAAAAAGAAAGGCAGGACAGCCTGCACGCGAGAGTTCATAGGAAACGCAGCGCATCGCCTATAAAAAGGGACTATATCCGCACAGAATCGCATATTTTCTTAAGAAAGCTGTACTGCATCTGCGCCGCAATATTGGGCATTCTCATACTTGCTTTTTACACAAGCCTTGTAAGATTGTCGCCGAACATTGCAAAGTCAATAAGCGTGTTTGTGTTTGCAGTGCTGGTATACAGCATTTATGACACAATAGACACCATCCTAAATCCGGCTGTGCACCACCACTGGAAGATATATGGCTTTGTCTCTGCCCTTCTTGTGTGGTTTGCAGGCTTTCTTTTGCTTGCAAAGCAATACTCTCTTGATATAGAACTGATAAAAGAATTAAGCCTCCACCACCCTATAACATTCAGCATTCTGGGGGTTATTCTGGTGATAGACAATGTGTTCTGGCTTATGAGAGGCGAGTAGAAATAAGGCGGCAGGCTTAAATTTTAACTATTATCCAATAATAAGAAATCTTTTA
>JAZDFJ010000068.1:0-9053 GCA_043807995.1 Candidatus Woesearchaeota archaeon | reverse complement strand
TTTTATGGTCAATGAGAGAAAACCGCTATTATTTTGATGAAAGGACTTTTGATTTGATACCTGCAAGCATAAGAAGCAAAAACAGGCATTATGGTTATACTGACCTTGTTTTGACCAGAGAGGCATTAAGACATCGTGCTTGGAAACTTCTTTCTTACAAAGGACTTTGTCATATTGACCAGTTTCTCAGAGACTTTCCAGATGCGCGCTTGCAGTATGAGCGGGCTGTTTGGGATTCTCATACATCCCTTTTTGCAAAAGGAGCTGGAATGACTGTATTTGAACTCTTAAGAATGAGACTTTTGGGACGCCTATATTTTGATTATGAATAAAAAAACAGAAATAAAGTAAGAAAAAAGAAAATAAAAAAATTACCGGCTTGCTTTTATTCAGCCGGAGTTTCTGACGCTAAAGGCTCTGCCTCTTCCACAGGTATAAGGGGATTCTTTGGCTCGATATCTGCTGTCTCTTTCAGGGCAGCAATGTATTTTGCGTATTCGTCCCTTATTTTTGTGTTTTTAATGTCGTCCATTAAGGCATCTTTGACTTCGCTGAGCGGCAGCTCTCTTCTCTCTGTTTTCTCCACAGTCTGTACAAGATGGTAGCCGTAAACTGTCTTTGCAATGCTGCTCTCTCCGGCATCCTGGGAAAATGCTGCTGTCTTGAACTCCTGTACAAAAGAAGCCTGCTCATTGAATGAGTATTCTCCGCAGGTTTCCACGCTTGCAGTATCGTCAGAGTACTGCTCGACCATGTCGCAGAAATTTGCTCCTGCATTTATCTTTGCCTCGACCTCTTTTATAATGTCAGACGCCTCTTCATCTGTCCTGTTCTGATCGATCATTACAAGGATGTGCCTTGCTGTTACATTGGCTGGCTCAAACAGCAGATGCTTGTTCTTTTCATAGAACTCTGCAATCTCATCATCTGTCACTTCAATCTTTGAGGCGATCTCTGTGTCAAGCAGTTCGCCTATTATGAGCTGAGTCTTATACTGCTTTCTGATCTCTGCAAGGCTTGTGCCCTGCTCCATGATCTTTGCGTCAAGCTCTTCAACAGTGATTCCCTGCAGCTCTGCAGCCTGTTTGATGATGCTTTCTATCTTTTCGTCTATCGCAGTCTTGTTCTTTGGAATGCCTAGCTTTTCAGCCTGCCAGACCAGGACTTTTTCGTCTATAATCTGGTCGAGAATCTGTTGTTTTGTGACAACAGCCTTGTATTGTGCTGGGATAGAACCATATCTTTCATTGACTTCTTCAAGAGTGATTTTTTCACCATTTACTGTTGCGAGCACCTTGTTTGCTTTTGGCAGGAATATTATCAATAATACAACTGCTGCTATAACAACAAGGATGGCCGCCCCGATTATGATCTTTTTGGAATTGTCTTTTTTTGGCTTGGCCTTTTTCGCTTCTAATACTTTAGCTATTTCTGTATTGCTATCATGTTTTTTGATTGTTTTTTTCCTTGATTTTGGCACACTGACCACCCCATATATGTTTTTAACCTCAGAATACGCTTTTTATTTAAAACTTTTGTGAAAATTGCATTTTTTCTTTCATGTTTTTCGCTTGTAATGCACATCATGTATATTTTTTACCGGTTGTCTGAATTATTATAGAGTATCTTTTCATTTCATAGTAATATTGAGGAATGATTTTATCTCCTTAAGAAGTGCCTCTGCATCATTCAGTATTTTCTTTTTCCACTGGTTGACATAGCTCTTATGCACAAACGCATCTGCAAGCACTCTGAAAAACAGGTAAAACGGCTTGTTGTCCAGGCTGCCCTTATAGTCTGTCTCGAGAAAGGCGTTAATCTGTATATTCGCTTTTCCATGCCAGAGCTTTTTTTTGACTCCCTGATGTTCGACCTCAACATCTTTCATATCGGTCACAAGCACATTTACCTCAAAATTGCTTTTTGCATAGTCGCTCAACTTTTTTGAGGGCTTTTTCTTCACAAGCAGCTTTTTCCCTGTTTCAAGCAATTTTTCCTCTGAATGAGTGTCGAGGTTATCATAGCCGTTAATCGCGAACCAGGAGTCAATAGAATGGAAAAGGCCTTTAATGTCAAGCAGGCCTTCATAGCTTACTGTTTTGTCCTTGACTATCTTGTCTATTTCTCCCATAAAATCACGCTGTTCTAGCTGCTTTTCTTTTTATGAATCAAATGTATTTAAAATTGTTTTTATTTTCCTGCTGAGGCCGATACAGTCGTCCTCGAAAGGGACTGCAAAGTTATGTTCGAACTCCTTTTTCTTAAGCGCGACATAGCTGTTGCTTATAAGGTCTCTCACGATTCCCGAAACAGCCCCTGATTTTTTGCCAGGCGCAAACCATGATTTCGGGTCCCAGATAATTTTTCCGCTTATTTTTGCGGTAAGCTTTCCCTGAATCATCTTTTTTGATTCTCCGTTCTGCCTATGCTCTGTCCAGTTGCCCTCTTCTACAGCAAGCTTGAGCACAACGCTTCCTTTGACAACAGGATCCATCTCTTTTTCAGCAGTTATCTCAACTTCTATATTGTTCCCGAGAGGGTCTCCTGTCTTGTCCTTGTATTTTTTCTCCTGAATCTTCTTGAATGCATTCTCGCCAAGCCATTTATAGAAAGCCTTGTACACTGCCTCGAAATCAAAGATTCCTTCATACAGTATCTTTATTTCCTCTTCGGGAATTGGGGTTTCCAGCAGCACCATGCTGCCTTAATTGTATTTCTATATATAAAAGTTTTGTTGGAATGCTAGGCTTTGCCTGAAAAGTGTCTTGTTCTACAAAAACAGCCCAAGCAGCGCGCCAAGCAAAGAGTTTGCTATAAGATAAACGCATACTGCGATTATCATGTGAACAGCGATTGTTTTCACGCCTCCTTTCACGCTTCCGTTTTTTATAACGCTTACTATTGCGCCCGAGAAAAACCCTGATACAAGCATCACGATTATCGAGAATGTCTTGAATGCTGCAATGCTTATGCCGCCGGCGTTTGGCATGATATTTATGAATGAAGAGGCGCTTGAGAAATCCATGCCAGACATCAGTGTCTTGACTATTGACAGCAGCTGTGTTGAGAGCGCAAACAGGAAAGGCGAGGCAATAAGCACTGCGAATGTTATGAACATCGTGTATGTTGCCACGTTTGCAGCCATCTCTTTTTTCAAAAGCCTTGTCTCGTGGATGTTTGCAGCTATCTTTTCAAGAAGCGCAGCTATCTTTCCTCCTGCCCTGATGCCCTCGGCCAGCAGGCTGACAGTCTGCTTAAGTATCTCAGAGTCGTATCTTGAGGCAAATTCAGCAAGAGAGTCTTCAATGCTTTCTCCTGAGATTGTTTTTTTTGCAACATTCTCAATCTCTTTCGAGAGTATGCCAAACTTTGGCTTTACAGAACTCCAGAGCGCATTTTCAATATTCATGCCTGCATTCATATTCGCAGCTGCAAGCTGGAGAAAATCAGGCAGCACTGACTCAATCTCTCTGGTTCTCCTGTATATTTTCACCTCGATGAGAATGTATGCTGCAAGCCATGCAAGGCTATAGATAATCCCGAAAAGGATGGCCCATATAAGCAGTGCGATAATCAGCAGGCTTGTGAGCCCGGAATTTGTGAGAACAGAAAAGAGCGCCGCTATTGCAGTGAATACTGCGCAGCTGTAAGCCGCTGTCTTGAGGATTATTTTTTTTAGGGTGTGCTCTTCAATGCCTAGGCCTGATTTTGGGAGGCGGCTTGCGAGGTACGGCTCTTTTTTCTGCCTGAACAGGCGGATGCGCTTTTTCTCTGAAAGCGTGTTTTTGTTTTTTTCTTTCTGGATTTCGGCAGACCCTGCAGGCGCTTCTTCTTTGCTTTTTCGCATAAAGAGTTTTTCTCCTATCTTCTTGTGCCTTTTCTCGTCCGGCTTAATTCTCTTTTTTCCTTTTTTTCTATGCTTCATCTTTGTTTTTTATTGATTTTATTATTTTCGATTTGTTTTATTCTTTTTTTTTTATTTGTTTTATTCGTTTTTCAGTGTGAATCATCAATTTTTATCAATTTTTTTTTTTTTTTATCATCAAATCATCATCGGTGGTCTTGAATTTCTTATCACAGACAGGAACATGAACTGCAGAAACACAATAAACAGGGCGATTATCATCAGCATTCCAAAAGGGATTGCCAGTCCCAGGAACAATGAGAGCACAATCAGCATTGTTGTGCCAAGCGACGGGATTATTATAGACACTATCATGTAAAGCATTGCCAGCGGGTTAAGCTTTCTGCCGTATTCCCTGACTGCAATCTCCTGCTCCCTTGCCACCTGTTCGACGATTCTCGAGAGCGAGCCTGAAACATCTGATCCTGTGTTGAGCGAATTAAGCAGCTGCCACAGCATTCTTTTGAGATTCGGAGAGGCACATCTGTCGACTGTCTCTTTTATTGCATCATTTATCGGCGTGCCAAGCATCACCTTATCTGTTATTTCCCTGAAATACGCCCCTGCATACCTGTAGTTTTTTGCAAGGTTTTCAAAGGCGTTTAACATCGGCACTCCGCTTTCAAGCTCGATGATCAGGAATCTGCCGGCAAACACTATCTCCCTGTCTATGCTCCTGTTCAGCTTGACTATGCTTATTCTAACAAAGCCCAGAAAATAAAAAAACAGCATTGCAAAAACTAATGGGAATGCAAAAAGCGCATTTGCGCTTTTGAAAAGCATGAGCAGCGACAGCTCAACAATCAGGGAGACTATAAGGCTTGTTGCCAGCACTTTTTTCACATATTCCTGACTGGTTTCGCCAGTGCCTGCCTCCTGAAGGCTGGTTTTCAGAAAGGGAAACCACGAGGATACTATGCTTGCTGCTCCCATTTTTGCCACGGTTTGTTTGAACGGATATTTTTTATCAGCTCTTTCCTGTCTGTATAATATTCGGCGATAATTCTTCCTATGTCCTCAATGCCGGATATGTCATGCTTCACAAGATAGCTGAGAACCGCCTCTTTTTCACTAATCTCCTTGTTTAGCGCAGCCTCGGAAAGGCCTGTGAATTGTTTTATTCCTGCGATAAATGATTTTGACCTGCCCTTCTTTTTCAGGGAATCTGTTTTCGGATCATACTCGAGAAGCACATTTACGCCGGAATCAGGCAGCACTTCTGCTATTTGTGATGTCCTTCTCATGCCTGTTCTCCTGTTTCTGAATTGGGTGACAATCAGCGACACTCCCGGAATCAGGGTCTTTGGTATGTCGATTGGCGGGTTTGTCAGTCTTGTTATCACCTCTTCGGCATTGTTGGCGTGCACTGTAGCGTATACGCTGTGGCCTGTATGTATTGCTTCGAACAGGGTTTCTGCCTCTTTTTTCCTTCTTATCTCTCCCACGATTATCCTGTCAGGTCTCATTCTCAGGGAATTGACCAGCAGGTCCTCCATCGCGACCTCCCCTTTTCCCTCTGAATTCGCAAGCCTTGTGCTGAGAGGAACCCAGTGCAGGAATTTAGGAAGCTTTATCTCCCTTGTGTCTTCAATGGATATTATCCTCTGATTGGGCGGGAAAAAGCTTGCAAAGCAGTTAAGGGTTGACGTCTTTCCCGACGCTGTCCCTCCTGCAATGAGCATGCTCATCTCATACTGGATTGCTGTCCATATTAATGCGGCAGCCTCTATGCTGATGGTTTTTGACTTGACAAAGCTTGTTATTGTCCACGGCTCTCTTGAGAATTTTCTTATTGTGATTGTGTTGCCATCGCCGGATATCGGGCTCAATGTCGCATTCACTCTGTCGCCTGACTCCATGTGCGCGTCGAGAAGCGGCTCGAGCAATGTTATCTGCTTTCCTGACTTTCTGCCTATAATGTTGGCGTAATGCCTTGTCTGCTCGTCGTTGCTGACCATTATGTTTGTCTTCAGCCAGCCGTGCTTTTTGTGGTACACCCATACAGGATTTTTGGCATCGTTTATCACAATCTCCTCGAGGCCTGTGTCTTCTATGAGCAGCTCGATGCTTCCAAGCCCGAGGCTTTTTTCAACAAGATATGTCGCCAGAAATCCCTTTGTTGAGTCGTCTGCGTCAGGGAAGTAGCTGCCGACTAAGCTTTTTATCGTGTCTTTCAGCCTCTCTTCGACAAGGCCCTGCGCCCCCTGGCTTGATATGTCAATCATCCCGAGATTGACTTTTTTTATCAGCTCCTCCCTTATCTTTTCAAGCACAAACTCTGTTGCCTTTCCGAGCTGAAAAATGCTCACCTCATAGACAGGCACAAATTCCCCTTTCTTTTTCTTTATGATGATGCTGATTGGGATGTCGTTCAGATAGTATTCATAGCTGTCGATGACATTTTTTTCCTTTGGCAGGTTTTTGCTTTTGAGAATGAATTTTTTTGATATCTGGGTGAGGCCGTGCTTTTCTTCAGGGGCTTCTGCCCTTGATTTCTCCTTGATCTCTTCGAGATACGGCTCTGAAAGCCTTTCCTCAACCCTGATTATTTTTTGCTCTTCGAGAAACTCAGCCCATTCCTCGACAATATCCCTGTCCACGCCGAGGCTCTTTGCAGCGTTTTTGATAGAAATGCTCTTCTTTGAGCTTACCAGCTCTATAAGCCTGTCCACCCCTGTCGTAATAGTCCTCATTATTAATAAACTATCCCTGAAGCTTTAAAAAGGTTTTTTTTAACTCTCAAGAGGGAAAAATAATAAAGTTTAAATATTGAATAAGCTTTCTGAAAAGCGTATTTGAAGAATGAAATTATGGAGGGGATACAAATGAAGAAAGCATATTCTGGAACAGAAAAAAAGAAGCCTTATGCAGGCGGTGCAAAACCACCGGAAGCAGCAGGAGAAGCGCAGTCGACAGAATTTGAAAAACTCTATGAAGCATTCAGAATGCTTGGTTTACAAGGAGTAGCCATGCCGGATGACAGAGAGCCGGATGGCGGGAACATGCCGCCTTTAGACGATCATAGAAGACTGCAGGCTAATGCAGTTTCAAAACTCGAAACTGATATACTTATTGCAGGACAGCTTGTTGGAATTATTGAAAAGGCTCCTTATCAGGTTGCATTGGCTGCAATACAATCTCTTGGAGAGGGATATGGGCTTCCTACTGCACCGTTTTACCTTTCTCTTGCGCATAAGCTTTCAGTCGGGTATGGCGTGCCATTTGAAGATGTTCGGCCATTGGCTATGCAATTGCCTTTTTTCAATGAATTGTTCATGAAAGGAGAAAACCTTAAAGTCAATGGCAAAAAAACTGCACCATCAGGCATGCAGCGTACACAGGAACAACGGTTAATCGCAGGGGTGATTGCTTACTGTGCTATGTTAGCCTATGATTCAATCCGTGGCTCGCGCGGATATGCGAGTGGCGGCGAAAAACTCAAAGAGGGTTATGCTTTTGGGCAAATACCAAAAGGTATGCCTCCTAGTTATGGGAGAGATAAAATGCAAGGTGCATAAATTTTTTTAAATTTTTTAATTATTGTTTTTTCAATATTTTTTAATTATATAACATTGATTTGGGGGGATGTGAATGAGAAGCAATTTAAGAATGGGAGAGCGAGCTCCTATGGGCGGTGCTGCACCAGGAACTCCTTTTGATGAAAGTTTACCGCCAGTTAAACCTGCATATGCAGGCGATGCAGTTCCAGCCGGTCATGGTTCTGAGACTACATTTGATGATGTTGCAGTTGCTCTTGACGGAACAACAGGTCCTGATGGATCATCAGATCCTGATGAAGAGGAAGCTGTGAGAAGATTTGACTCTTTATATCCTGGCGGAGACACAGGCGTTGTCGGATTAATCCAAAGGCTTGGCTTTCTTGTTTTTACAGAAGAAGGCGATGTCGCCCTTACAGCTTTGGAGGCTGCGAGGTTGGGGCATATCCAACCAGAAGCGGGCGAGGTGCATTTTTATCCTGCGCTTGGAGCTGCATTGGCTCCTCTTTACAAAATGCTTGGTCTTGCAATGTCATCTAAAACAGGCATTACTTTGGTTCGTGCTTTAGAGATTGCGAGAGGACCGAATCCGATTAAAGATTCTGTACGCAGGGAGCCTGAAATTCAGAGAGTTAAAGAAGATGAGTACGCCACTGCAAGGCTGATAGCGTATTGCATTGAACAGTCTGGTGGACTGCTCTCGGGCAGATCAGACGGCAAAGCGTCTCCTCGTGAAATTCCGTTTGAGTTTTAATTTTTTCTTTTTTAGAATTTTTTTGATACTTTTTTTCTGTTCTTTTTTCAATACACAATCTCAAAGCTTCCCTGCTCTTTCTTGGGCTTCTCTTCTTTGGCGGTTATCTTCTCGACATCTGCCTCAGGCACTCCTTTCTCAAGCCAGGCAAGGAATTCCTTTATGCTCTCATCGCCTCCCTCTGCGTTTATCTCGACGCTTCCGTTGTCGAGGTTCCTAACCCAGCCTGTCAATCCGAGAGATTCAGCTTTTTTTCTCACATGATATCTCAGGCCTATGCCCTGCACCTTTCCTTTCAGAAAAATATGGAACCGCCTCATCTCTCTACACTTGTTTTATTGTCTCTACAATGCACTGGAAGGAATGCTTTCCTGTTTTTGCGCTTTTCTCGTGCAAAAGCTTTTTTTGGCTCACGCATTTAAGCCTTTTTTTCATAGCGTGCTTAACCGGATTGATAAATTCGCCTTTCGCTATAGCGTCGACAAAAAACCTTTTTTTCAGCTTTTTTATCCCTTTTACCTCGAAATCAGAGAACAGCATGTTCTCCATCTCAGAATCTGCAAGCAAAGTGTTGAGCCACTCTGCAAAAAGATATTTAACAGAGAGCGCAGAGCAGTGAATAAACATCTCAGACTTTGACGCTATGTTTTTCAGCGGGACTTCAGCGGAGAAAAGAGCTTTCGCCCCATCAGCGAATGCCTCTTCAGCTGTTTTTCCGCTGGATTTCAGAAGAATGCCTTCCCTGACCTCTTTTATTGAAAACACCATACCAATGTGCTGGATGTCTGAGTTTTAAATATTTTGTCATATGCATTACATATTTTTCCCTTGTTTCATTTTAAAACTATAACCTGAACTACAACAATACTTAAAAACAACAGGGTATTCAATGAATTAT
>JAZDFJ010000067.1:0-8352 GCA_043807995.1 Candidatus Woesearchaeota archaeon | reverse complement strand
GCCTTTCTGCAGCAATTTCTCGAGTATGTGATATACCTTGGAGCTCGCGACTTCCGACTTGTCGGTTATAGGCCCTGTTGTTGATGGGCCGAGCTTGATCAGTGCAAGGTAGACCCTGATCTCGCCATCTGTGAGGCCGATGTCCTGCAGTGCTTTCGCGTCCATGATATAGAGGAAGAGCCCCGCATATTTAAATTTTTCCAATAACAACCCCATGTGGGGGGAGGTAAGTTTTAAATAAGATGTTATACCACTGCAGAGTAATCATCGTGAAAGATGATTGGAGGAGGAGGAAAAAATGACACACAAAACAAAAAGCACGAAAGTAGGGAAGAAAGCTTCTTTGTCCTTAGAGCAATTCGTAGAAGGTCTCAGGTCTTGCTTTGTGCAGACTGATTATGCTAACTGGGAAGACGTAAAAAAATATGGTTTAGGTGAGGAATTTAGGGATCCAGAAATTGTTTGTTTCTTAGTGAGAGCGCCTTTTTATGGTGTAGCAAGATTTTTTGAAGGTTACAAAACTTCTTATGATTCAACTCAATCATTATCTCTAAGAGAGGAAAATAAGTTATTTGCTGGGAGATTAGGATGGGGCGGTTGTTCACAAAGAACCAGAACTTATGAAGGACAACCATTTGATGTAGGATTAGAAAACCCTCCTTTTTCAGATCCTCGTAGAAATGTTTTTCCAGGAATTTCTGAATCAGATGAATTATTGTTAGATTATAATGTGCTCGTAACTTTATCTATTGATGTGGATAGACAAAGAGAGGTTTCAGAAATAAGGAGAAATCGAGCACTTTGCGGACAGTTTGTTATGACGACACTGGATCTAATAGACCACTCAATCAAAAACAATTGGGGCTTTTGCATTCCTTTCACTGATTTTGGTCCAGTAAGCTATGATCCTGCTCCGGTTTCACTGAAGTAGCAGTGATGGGGGAGAAAGATGATTCAAGATTCTGACATGGGAGAGATTATAAAGGAAATCTTCAGCAAAGATGAAATAAGTGAGCAGGAAGTTGAGCAAGCCACAACTGAGCTCGGAAGGCTTTATACCTTACTGCAGGCTTATGAATCAATCAAGGATATTAAGATTATTCTCGGTAAAGATGATGTCTCTTTCTTATTAACAAGAATCGATTGTTTAACTTATGTTTTTTTTTAACTTAAATACTGATTCTTGGGGTTATCGAAGCATAGGTGGGTTGAGCGGTATTATGAGTCAAGGAATAGATCCTAACACGCAGTCTTTTCTTGAAGACTTGCTTCATAATATGCCTCAAAATACATATTTGCATTGGCTAGATCAAACTGAATATCTCCGTTTGTTAGAAAAGGGTTACATACCTGTTCATGAACCTGATAGAGTTAGTTTTGGTATATCCAATGGTGTATCTCCTGAAAAGTATATAACAGCAGTAAAACGTCTTGCAGACATCGCAAATAAGCATAAGCCAGAGATTTACAATCCGCCTGGTGCATCAAAAGAAACTTGTGCGAGAGAGAGACGGATGTTATAGTAAGCAGTGATGTGGCGACAAAATGGCATTCAGGATAAATGTCCCCTCTTGTTTTCCTGGTGAAGAAGACCCGAAATGGGGGATATTCTCGGGGTCTGCTTAAAGGGTTGCTCAGATATTTTATACCCATGAAATTGCTTTCTTCCGGAAAAATTCTGCCTGCAGCACCAAAAAATTTATATAGTACATTTGTATTACATTTGCAATACCATGACAATGTCTGTTGCACAGGTGCGTCTGCCTGACGGATTGCTGGAGCAGATTGATTCTCTTGTTGAGAAAAAGCTGTACGCCAACAAGTCGGATGTAATAAGAGATGCAGTCAGAAAGCTCCTGTTAGAAAAACAAATAGGATCAATCCCAGATACAGGAAACTCTGTACAGGAGATTAGGAAAATCAGGAAAAAACTTTCAAAGCAGAAAACAAGCCTTAAAGAAATCAACTCTTTTTAGGAATGAATGATTCTGGCAGGCCTGTTTCAATAAATCTCTCTGCAAGCTTTATCAATTCTTTATCTCTTGTCACAAGAATAAGAGACAGTCTTTTGCACATTGCAATATGCAGGCAGTCATAGAAGCTTAGTTTAAAGCCTGATTCTGATTCCAGCTTTCTGGCAAAATTATAATCTTCATGATGGGCAGGTTCGAACCTGAATTTTTCCTCTTTTCTAAGGAACTGCAGCTTTTCTGCGAATTCATCTTTGTTTTTCAGCTTGTATTTTATCTCTTTCAGTACAAAACCAGAGTATATTATCTCATCGCTTTCTGAAAACATCACTGTTTCAATGAAATCCTTTGCTGTTTTCCATAATGGGATGTTTCCAGCTAAATCATGCTCTTTTTTGAACAGGTTGAGCCATATGCAGGTGTCAAGATAAAAAGATTTTCTTGCCATATTCACATAACATCCGGCAGATATTTAATAAAGATTACTTGTATTTTTTCGCAGTTCTTCCGTTAAATTAGCCAAAACACATTTAAATATTAAACAATTCACAGTTGCAATGGCAAAATTAGTCAATAACCCTAAAAAGTCAAAACCAGTGGTTTTGACAACAGAAGAGCCGCTTATTAAATTGTGGGACAACAAATATGATGAGCGTTGGAACAATTGTTAGTCAAAGAGACATAGTTCTTATACCATTCCCTTTTTCTGATCTGCCTCAGAACAAGAAAAGGCCTGCAATAATTATTTCTTGCGATAATTATAACCGCAATAATGTCGATGTCATCTGCTGCGCCATAACAAGCAATTTAAAGGATTATCGCCAAAGTGTTGAAATTGGTTACAATGATTTCGAATCAGGCCATTTGGATTACGCAAGCCTGATCAAACCGGCAAAAGTGTTTTCACTTCAGCAGAACCGCATAATAAAGAAATTAGCGCGATTGAATGTCAGAAAAAGCAAGGAAGTAATTAATCGCTTAAGCGAAACCATTAAGATAAATGAATAATTTGTTTCTTAAATCTTCTCATACTCCCTCTTTATCAACAACGCATCATCCATAGGGACAGGGCTTTCTGAGATTACCGAACCTTTGATTCTGAACTCTTTGAACACCTTCAGCAGTTCTTTGTATTTCAGGTCGGAATCAGGCAGCTGGAGATGGTTTTTCTCGCCTTTTTCAGAATAGTTTATTCCAGAGATGTGGATATGCATATTATCCAGGACTTTCCTGCCAAGCTCTTTCTCGAGCAGTTCAAGCGTATTCCTGAATTCAGGATAAGAATTCTCTTTTCCTCCTGTTCTTGCGTGCAGATGCGCAAAGTCCACGCATGGAAGCACGTTTTCCAGCTCCTGGCTCAGCCTTATTATCTCTCTGATATTGCCCCACTGGGTTTCCTTGCCTGTTGTCTCAGGCCTTATGCTTATGCCGCATCCTTTCTCCTTTAATTTGCCGAGAATCTCCTGCGCATATTTTTTTACCTGCTGATAAATTTTTTCAGAATCCTGCTTTTGATAGTATGCAGCATGAAACGTAACTGAAAATGCGCCTGCAGCGTCTCCGATCACTGCGCTCTCGATTATTCTCTGCACGCTCGCATGCCTTATCTTCGGGTCTGCAGATGCGAGATTGATGTAATATGGGGCATGGACTGTCAGTGCAACATCAGATTCTGAGGCGGCTTTTTTTACCAGCTGTGCATTTTTCTCATTCATGTATACGCCTCTGACAAACTCTATTTCCATAGCGTCAAGGCCGAGCTTTCTCACCTCTCTGACGCCTGCATCAGTCCCTTTGATGGATGTTGTGCCTGGAATGCCTGCTGTTCCGAAGTTCAGTTTTGTGAAGGTCATTTTATGCTCTTATTGCTCTTTTTCTGCTAGACCCATAAGCTTTCTTATGATTTTCATTATCTTTTCTTTGTTCAGGCTTATATAATTCTTGTGTATTGTGAATCCTTCGTAGTATATCCTGTTCCTAAAATCTCGCATCTGCTGGAGGAATATCCTTGTATGCTCATCAAAGCTGTATTCCTTTGATATGCAATCTATAAGCTCCTGATGCGCTCCCTCGCCTTTTGTTTTTATGCCTTTGAAGATTGCAAGCGCTTCCATGAGTTTGTGAATTATGTCATAATAGTCGTTGAGCGTGTTTGTGGGATACTTTTCTGTGTCTGTTGCTCCCAATCTTTCAAGAGTAATATCTGCCATTTTTGTCAGAGATTTTGCTTTTTGCGTGTCCGGCTTCACATTGGTTATCATCAGTATCCCTCTAAAAATCCTGAAAGCAGGAATCCGTTTATTATGTTGTTTTTCAGCTCTTTTGAATAGGTCTTGAAGTTTTCATTGAAATGCAGTTGGAGCTTTCTGCCGAGCAGTTTTTCGAATCTCTTCAGGTCTATCTCATCCTGCCTGCACTCCAGAAACAGGTCGATGTCGCTTTCTTCTGTATCTTCCCCTCTCAGGTAGCTCCCGAACAGCACTATCGCTTTTGGCATGAGATTTTTTTCAAGAAAGTCAGCTATTCCTGAATCAAGTATTTTGCTCAGGTTGTAGATCTGCTTCTGTTTTTTATATTCCTTGCTATTGAGATCTGCCTTGTATGTTGGGAATTTCCTGCTTCCTTTGCTCTCTATGCTTTTCTTTATGATTCCTGCCTTGGCAAGCTTGTCAAGATTCTTTTTTGTTGACGTGTGGGCTATTTTTGTGTTTCTGCTTATGCTAGTTAGGCAGTGCTCTTTCGTGGGATGCAGGAAAAACTGCTCTGCAGCCAGCCACATACTACTTTTTTGTAACATATCTAACATAAATGTAATACGTTATTTAAATCTTTCGGTCTTTTTGCCGGAGAAATTACAGGAAATCACGTTAAATGCATTTTCAATATATCCTCAGCGCCTCAACTATTTCCTCCGCGAATTCCTTTGTAGCTGAAGGCCCGTCTGCTGTGATGAAGTTTGCGTCCCTCTCGACATGCTTTCCAGTGTATTTTGCTCCGTTGTCAATCAGCTCCTGTTTTCCTGAGGGAAAAACTGTGGCTCTCTTCTCTTTCAGCAGGCCTGCGTTTGCAAGCGTTACCGGAGCGATGCATATTGCCGCGATAATTCTTCCCTCGATGTCGAAATCCCTCGCGAGCTCATGGGCTTTTTTGTTCTGGAAGTATTCTCCTGCGCCTGGTCCGCCGACAAACACAATCGCGCAGTATTCCTGTATGTCGTCGATATCATCCAGCAGCATATCAACATCCTGTATTTTGTCTGCTGTGCTTATTGCTTTGTTTTTGGTTGATGCTGTGATGACCTTGATGCTGTTTTCTTCAAAGATCTGCTTTAGAATAAAGTATTCTTCGTCTTTGAAATCCTCTGAAGCAATCACCATAAGAACTGTTTTTACAGACATGATAAGTACCTCCTTCTATAAAATACGGGTGTTGGAATCAGTATATTAATTTTGCTGTTTTTCTTTTATTCCACAACAATCGCAGGCTTGCTTGGCATTGCATTCCTTGCCTTCTGCTCTTTCGAGTCCTGCTCCTTTTCTATCTCGACAATGCAGTTGAATTCCTTTCCGATTGCGTCGCTGTGCTCCTGCGCAGATTTAAGCTCCTCCTGCTGGCTTTTCAGGAGGTTCGGCAGGCCTTTCTTTATCAGCGCAGGAATCAGTTTTGTGACTGCACTGCCCTGCTTCTTCAGCTCTTGATTCTTCATGGCTGCAGTGATTATCTCTTTGAAGTCCTTTGTCTTTTCAAACTGCGCTTTCATGAAACTGTAGAACTCGAATTTCCATGGCTCTGCGATGAACAGCCTGACCTTCTTTATCTCCTCAAGCTTCGCAAGCTTCTGCACCTCTCTTATATCTGCGATTATGCCCTGAACAAGTTCCTCTGTTTTCTCAGCATCTTCGTCTATCTTTGACTCGTCGCATTCAGGCCATTTTTCTGTGCATACAAGGCTCTTGCTTCCAAGCATTGACCAGCACTCTTCTGCTGTGTATGGAGTGAATATTGACATCATTTTTGCCAGCCCTTTCAGGGACTCGTCTATTATTTTTTTATTGCTTCCGTTTGCCTTGGCATATCCCTGAATGGCTTTCGGGATTTCAATGAAAATCGTGTCAGTTGCTTTCTTGAAGTCGTACTCTTCCATAAACAATGTCGCCTGCTTTACAGCGCGGTTGTATTTAGAAAGCAGAAGCGGATCAGCTGTACATTTTTTCACGCCTTTAACACCAGACAATTCGCTGAAAAGAAGATGTATCCTTTCAAGCCTTATCTTGTAGTTTATTATGTCTTCCTCATTGAAGTATATGTCGACGAAAGGCGAGGCAATGTTTGCGTAATAAAGCCTCATTGCGTCTACGCCGTATGTTTTTGCAATTTCAGGAATAGGCTGGGCGCCTCCTTTTGATTTTGAGAGCTTCACGTCTTTTGTCTGCATCACCCATTCGTTGACAAAAATCCCTTTCGGCCATAATTCCTTTGGCAGTATGGCGACATGGTTCATGATAAACGGCGGGAAATGGACTCTTCTGTGCTCTTTTCCGCCGAGATTTATGTCGAGCGGGTACCAGTAGTAGACATCATCCTGTATCTCTTTGAGCAGTTGTTCTTTGACCCCTGTTGTCTTGCTCACATCTTCCAGCTTGCCTTTTTTCAAAAACACAAAGTCAAAGAATTCCAGGGAAAGATTTTTTTCTTTCAATTTTCCTTCATTGACGTATTTTGATATAAGATAATATATAGGATAGAGAGTCGAGTCAGATATGGCCTCTATTATGTATGAGCTGTCAAAAGGGAATGCTGTCCCAAGCCATCTCCCCTGTCTTGCGCACGGCCTGTCCTGAAACCATTCAAGGGTCTCTTCAATGTTTTCATAGTAATTCTGCGGCTTGATGTCCATTGTCAGGGCATGCTTTTTGCTCTTTTCAGTCAGCTCTTTGTCAGAATACCTGATAAACCACTGCCCCTCGACTTTTTTTATTATGACTTTTGACCCGCATCTGCACAACACCTCTTCAGAAAGGTCATGCATTATGTCAGCGTCATTATTCTTTATCATTCTCTCTTTTATCACTTCCTTTGCGACAGTAACTTTCTGCCCGGAATAAGGCCCGCAGCCTTCTCTCAGAATGCCTGAGTGAAATCCGAGCTTGTAAATCTCTTTTTTTGCTTTCTCGAGTTTCTCCTCGTCATCCTGGCTTTTTATGCCAAGCTTTTCGCAGATCTCAACTGCAGGAAGCTCCCCGAATCCCGGGGTTTTTATTATTGGTATCGGCTTTATTGCCTTGACCTTTTCGTAATCAAGATTGTATCTTTTGCAGAGTTCGCCTGACTTCTGCAGGTCGTGAAGCCCCATCCAGTCATGCGGGGCGTCGCTTGGGACTGATGTCACAATCCCGCTGCCTATATCTGGGTTGCAGAATTTCGATGGAAGGATAATCACGTCCCTGTTTATCATCGGGGCTTTGCAGTATTTCCCGAGCATATCCTTGCCCTTTATTTCGCCTGCAATCCCTGTATTTTCCTTTTGATAAGAGAGTTTTTCTGCAGCCTCTTTTGACACAATCCATAATTCATTGCCTGTTTTCATGATTGAATATGTTGTTTCAGGGTCAACCCAGATGTTTGTCTGGCCGTACATTGTCTCAGGCCTTAATGTGGCGCACATTATAAACTGGTTCGGCTTTTCAAACTGGAGCTTTATGAGCGTGTATTCGTTGACTTCTGCATTGCCTCCCTTGCTGAGGTCCATCTCTGAGGGATCGACTGCAACAGGCCCGCACTTGATGCACGCTGTTGCAAAGTAAGGCTTCTGGGTCAAGAGCTTTTTTTCATTCAGCTTGTGAAACTGCCATGTTATGAATCTCTTGTAGTCAGGGTTTGTTGTTACAGTGAATCTTCTCCAGTCGCCGAGAAAACCAAACTCCCTGTAATCTTGTATGTATGTTTTTGAGAAATAATCGACAAAAGAGTCGGGGTCAGATATTTTTTCAATCTCCTTTTCTGTCAGCCCTCTTTCTTTGAATTCCTGGATCCACTTGGAATCTTTCTCCTTTATTTTCTGTGCCTTTGCAATTGCGCCGTTTCCTGTTGCATGGCCTCCGGCAGGCATCAGCACATTGAATCCCTGCATTCTCTTGTATCTGCAAATAGCGTCGGTGTAAGAATATCCTCTCATGTGGCCTGTGTGCTGGAATCCTGACACTGTTGCATAGGCCCATATCATAAAGAATTTTTTCAGGCCTTGCTTTCGCTCTGCATTGCCGACTCCATCTTTAAGCCATGCAGCCTGCCATTTTTCCTGGATTTCCTTGAAATCAATCTTTTCAACAGCCATGATAATCATTCCTTAGCTCTTTTCCTAGAGAAATGAATAAGGGTTTTT
>JAZDFJ010000066.1:0-5788 GCA_043807995.1 Candidatus Woesearchaeota archaeon | reverse complement strand
AAAACGGATTGGATTCTCAAAACAGTTCAGAAGCAGGCTTTACAACAACAATGAATCGCCATTCACAAGAACAAGGCACATAGTTGAATTGTACATGGACCTTGGGAAAATCCTCGGAATAAGCCAGCAGGTTTCCAGGCTGGAAGAGCTCCCTGTTTCAAAGCAGAACAAAAAGATTGTCGATGAATACTTCAGAAAGAACAAACTCACAGGGAAAAAAATCGTGATGCTTGCTCCAGGAGTTGGGGCTTCAGGAAGACAGAGGATCTGGCCTGTTGGAAACTATGCAAAGCTGGCAGACAGGCTGATCAAGAATGACCTGATAGTGATGTTTATTGGCTCGCCTTTTGACAGAGCAGACATTGAAAGCATAATAAGCCTGATGAAGCTTAAGAAAAAGGCGTATTACGACCCGAATATGTTTCCGCTGAAACAGTTCTTTTATGCATGCACAAAAGCTGCTGTGTTTGTGAGCAACGACACAGGTCCGATGCATGTTGCAGCAGCACAGGGAGTCAGGACTTTGGGATTGTTCGGCCCGAACATACCTGCGAGATGGAGGCCTTATGGCAAAGGCAACGATTTCATATATCACAAGCTGGAATGCAGCCCGTGCATAATCAATGAAAAAGGCGCAATACAGAAGTGCTGCAACAAGGAATACCAGAAATGCATGAAGCTGATTTCTGTTGATGAAGTGTACGAGAAAATCCTCAAGATGATATAATAGATTAAAAGATTCTGTAATTATTTGGAAGCTGTCTTTTCCCACAGTTCTCTAAAAAACATTCTCTCTTTTTCAGCAACGATTTTAGAGGTTATTAAAATTCCTCTCGGTTCATCCCCCCAGATTACAATCGCGACCTTGTTATTGCAGATCCCTTTATTTTGAGGTATGGGAAAATCAACAAACTTCATCTTATTATAAGTACGTTCTTTGAAAAGGTGTTTTACTGATTTAGGTGCAATGCCCTTTGAAATCAGTTTTTTGGCTTTTCTTTTTATGTCGTACCTTTTGTAAAATTCATTTATTTTCTTGGAATGCTCTTCGCTTGGTGTAAAAAAGAAAAAATCATCTTTGGCTTCAGCATCTTCTATCAGCAGATAAAGCATGGCTGTAACCCCTTTTATTCCTTCAAATATTTCAACCTCTTCTTTCTCCTTGGAGAAGTTCTGTTTTTCTAAAAGTTCAGGCAATAATCTGTTTATTTCTTCTTTTTTAGTATCGATGTAATCTACTAAAGCATGCGGATCAACAGGCTGGTATACCCTGACTTTTCCTTTTCTTACATAAGCTACCAATCCTTTTTTCATCAGGCTGTTTAGGTTGAAATGCAGTACAGAATTATGTATCTCTGCTTTCTTTAGTATACCCCCTGCTGTGCTCGGACCTAATTCCAGCAAAGCCAGGTATATGTTTATTTCTCCTTTGGTGAGGCCGATGTCCTGGAGTATTCTTGTATCCATATCCGCGAGTATGTTTTCTGGATATATAAACCTTTACATTTATCTTATAAAAAAGGAGGATAAAAACTTATATCTTCTGTTGATACTACACAGATGTAACAAATAAATTGGCTGTTCGACAACAGCGATAATCGCCGAACAGCAGATAAGAAAATTTCAGAGGAGATGATGAAAATGAGTGAAGAAAGAAAAAAAGTATTAGTTTTAGAAGATATTCAATCAGATAGAGGGTTTTATGAAGAATTTCCTGAATTTTTTGATTGCCCAGAAACAGTTGATCATTTTGCCGAAAGAGGAAAAGGAACATCAAGAGCTTTAGTTGAAGAAAAATTAAGAACTATTCCCTATATAGCTGTATTAGTCGATGATTATATGGACTGCATTAATGAGCGAAGATTAATGGAAAACCTATGTGATGGAAAATATGGGTCATTAAATCAAGAAATCCCTACCTATAGTATTGCTCATATGTATAGCACAAAGCATATAGAGGGGTTACGAAATTATGCAGGGACTTTTTTACCTCCCTCATGGTGTGGATTTGATCGGGAAGAGGAAAGTCGGAGAATTGTTCGTGAAACAATGAAAGTATTAGGAGGCCAATAATTTTTTTATTTTTGTTCTTTTTTCAAATAGATAATACCAAACAGAACAATTTGGGGAATGATACAAATGGAAGATGGAACATTAGACGAAAAAGTGTTGGTAATAGAAGATAAGGATGTTAGCCGACCCTATCCTCGTGAGCGACCCAAAAAAGATTTATCTTTTTTAGGATGGAGCGATAGAGCTGATAGGGCGAGAAACTTAGAGTTTCGAAGAGTAAAAATTAAATCTGCGGATGGAGGGAACAGCAGTTCCAGTTATGGTATAATGAGGCGGTGCTTAGTTAGTAGGAGTTGGGGCGAGTTAGTTGTTAGTTTCGATTATGGAGTATCTTATTAGTAGTAACAAATAGAACGGTTTAAATAGTAATTTTGGTTACTTAATTTGAGAGTTAAAAGAAGATGGCAAAAGAATTAACAAGGATTATTGAAGATGCAAAAAGCGGAAGAACTGCTGACCTAATTAGAGGTATAGATCTTTCTACTAAAGAAGGTGTGAAAAAACTAAAAACAATTTTAAGTCCATTCTCAAATTTTGGTGAGGTAAGAATCCCCTATGATGATTTGAGAGCAAATAGAATTTTAGATACAAGTGGAAATCCAGTATTCCCTTTTCAATGTAGACTAAGCACTCCGGAACATCTTCTTTCGGATTACCCACTTGGATTAACTGAAATGCTTGAAAGAATAGGGGACAAAACAGAGATAGTTTATCCCCACATGACCTATAAATCAATATTGGATAAACATTTACTTACAAATGGACATGAGATGGGCAAGGTTCCTTATACTACAATAGATGCTTTAGGTATAAACCGTAGAGGTGGGGGCAGCGGTTTTGTTGCGGAGCTATTGCGAGGTTCTTCTGCATTAGATGGTTTAAAGGAATTACTGGCAGAAATGTTTGTCGGTGGAAACCTTGTTTCTCTATCCCTAAATGGTTCTTTACCTTCTGCTTTTATTTCTTCTTGGGTTGAAGATAAAAGATATCCTCCAAGACCAGAACACCCTAATTCTCAAGGTGTTGCTCAATTACTTAACTTTAATGAAAGATATTTTACCAAATGGAATGAAGTATTTTTAAGATATTTATCTAACATTATTCAGAATCCATGTTTTGGGGTTTCTAAAAGACCAACAACTCTTTCAAGAGAACAAATTATTGCTGATGCAAGTTGTATTGGTGGTAGGGGTTATATTTTTAGACAAGATGAATATATGCAAGATGATAATTTTGAAAAATCCCAACATCAAACTGAAAAAGGCAGGGGCAGTGAATATTGTAAAGATATTGAAGAAGAGGTTAATCTAATGCTGACTCGCTTCGCACCTTACGAAAAATCTTTAGATGAATCTTTAGAAAATATGAGATTTGCAGAGCATAAATAATTTCTAGTTTCGTTCGTGCCCCAACCCCTCGTTCGTTCTCGTTTTATTATTGTTTAAGCACCACCGAGTTATCTAGGGGCGGGTGATCGAGTTCAAATCACGTAGAGGAAAGTTTAAATATTTTGCCATAGAAAATCCGGAAAATCTGCGCTGTCAAATGAAAAAGATTATCAAACACCCAGCCCTTCCATCACAATGTTCTTGTCAAAGGGCTTCAGGTCGTCGTATGTCTGGCCAGTGCCGATGTAGATTATAGGCTTCTTAGTGACATAGCTGACAGAGATAAAAGCTCCGCCTTTCTCGTCAATATCTGCCTTGGCCAGGATTATGGCGTCAATGCCGACCTTGCTGTTGAAATACTCTGCCTGGGCAACGCAGTCATTGCCTGTTATTGCCTCGCCGATAAAGAGCTTCAGGTCAGGATTGTTGACTCTGATAAGCTTCTCAAGCTCTCTCATGAGATCCTCGTTGTTGTGCATCCTTCCTGCAGTGTCTATCAGCACAACATCAATGCCTTTGGCTTTTGCATGCTTTACTGCGTCGAAAGCGACTGCTGCAGGATCGGAACCGTAGTCATGCTTTATCATCTTTATTCCCAGCTTATCTGCATGCTCGCCTAGCTGCTGTATGGCTGCGGCCCTGAAAGTGTCTGCTGCTGCAAATACAACAGACAGTCCACTTTTCTGCAGGGAATAAGCAAGCTTTGCCATTGTTGTTGTCTTGCCTGAGCCGTTAACGCCGATAAATGCGATTATGAACGGCCCATCTTTTTTCGCCCTGATATGCTTGAGAAGATCATATTCCCCTACGTCAAAAAGCTCTTCGATTGATTTTCTCAGCGAGTCTGCAATGAATTCGTCAACCCCTTTTCTTGATATCCTGCCGCTGGTCAGGTCTTTTTTCAGGTCGTCCTTTATCTTTTCGATAACCTCGACAGCAACATTGTTCTCGAGAAGCATGACCTCGAGCTCCCAGAAAAGCTCTTCAAATTTCTCCTCTGAAAGATTGAACTTTGTGAATGAATCCATGAAAGATGATTTCTTTTTATCAGAAACATCCTCTGGCTCGGCTGTTTTCTCTGCTTTGCCTGGCTTTTCCTCTTCCTTTCCATGTTTTTCAGGCTGTTCTTTGCCTGACTCTTCTTCCTCGCCGCTGTCTTTTTTTCTGAATATGCCAAAGAATGACTTTTTTTTCTTATCATGCTCTGCATGCTTTTTTTCATGCAGCTCTTCTTTTTTTTCAGGCTCAGCGCTGGGTTTTGCCTCGCTGATTATCTCATGTTTTGTTTCAAGCTTTGTTTCATGTCTCAGTTTATGTTCTTCCTTTTCAGGCGTCTGTTCTGATTCCTTTTTAGATTCTTCCTCAAATTCTTCTACAGATTCCTCCTCAGATTCTTCCTCAGGTTTTTCTTCAATCTCTTCCTCAAATTCTTCTACAGATTCCTGTTCAGATTCTTCCTCAGGTTCTATTTGAATCTCTTCAGGCTCTTTCTTCAGCTGCTCTTTTTTTTCAGCTTTTTTCTGAGAAATCTCGCGCTGTTTTTCCTCGGCAGAAATTCTTTTTCTCTCTTCAGGCAGGTGCGCTTTTTGCTTTTTATCATCAACCGGCTCAGCCGGTTTTTCCTGCACAGGCAATTCCTCTGTCTCGACCTCTTTTTCTATCTGCTTTGAGAACTTGCCGAACACATTCTTTAATTTCTGTTTGAAGGCGTTGAACATTTTTCTTTTGCGCTGTGTGCGTCTGCACCTTGTGATGGATTTTCGCTTTTATCTACTCCTCAAAATGCCTGACTGCATTAAGCAGGGTTTCGAACTGCTGCTGGACATCCTCTCTCAGCTTGGCAAGAGCAACGTGCTGTTCCCCGATAAGCTCCAAGGCCTGCTCTGGAGTTTTCTCAACAAGCACTCCTGCGCCGACATTTATCCTCAGGACTTTCTCCTCAAGCAGGCTGACATTGAAAAATATGCCGCTGGCCAATGGAACTAGAAGTTCCTGCTGTTTCTTAAGCTTTGAAAACTCGCTGATTGCCTCTTTGAGGGATTCAACCTCTGAAAGCTGCTCGCTGATCTTCTGAAGCTGCTCCTGCACCTCGTTGAACTGGTGCGCCAGCATCTGCTTTTCAATCTCCTGTTTTGTTTCATTGCTCATATTGCACCCCAATAAAAACCGAATCGATATCAAATCAATAACGACGAAGATTATATCAAATAAATCAACATCAAATAAATCAACATCAAATAAATCAACATCAAATAAATCAACATCAAATAAATCAACATCAAATAAATCAACATCAAATAAATCAACATCAAATAAATCAACATCAA
>JAZDFJ010000065.1:0-4498 GCA_043807995.1 Candidatus Woesearchaeota archaeon | reverse complement strand
CCAAGCAGGGAAGTCATAAAAAAAGAGCTTGCAAGGAAATTAAACACAAAGGATGATCTGCTTATTATCAACAAGATAGCGAATGTTTTTGGCGGCAGAAAAGCAGTGATTTACGCAAGAGCATACAAAGACAGGGAAACCCTGAAAAAATCAGAGTTAGAGCGCCTTGTTGCAAAGCACCAGCCGAAAACTGATGATAAAAAGCAGTCTGAAGAAAAGCCAGCCGAGGCAAAGGCTGAATAATAGCAATAATAATCAATTGAATAATAATAATCAATGACAAGGTGAAGAATAAATGGCAAAGGACAGCAAAGGCGGCAAAAAACCAGATTCAAAAGGCAAGAAAGAAAAATCAAAGAAACCATACAATGCCAGTAAAGTCTTTGAGATATCAGGAAACTCAATCTCTGCAAAGAACAAAAAATGCCCGAAATGCTCTGTGTTTATGGCCAATCATAAAGACAGGTATGCATGCGGAAAATGCGGCTATACTGAATTCAAATAATCTGAAAAGGTGGTATCATGGGCGAGGTTAAAAAAGTAAGTGTTGGAAGCATCCAAAAGGGAAGATATATTGTTCTAGACGGTGCTGCATGCGTGGTCACAAGCGTCCAGACAAGCAGGCCTGGAAAACACGGGCATGCAAAAGTGCGTTTGGAAGCTGTCGGCCTGATTGACGATAAAAAAAGGCAGGCAGTAATGCCAGGCCATGATCTTATTGATACTCCAGTTATTGAAAAAAAGATAGCACAGGTTTTAAGCATTTCCAATGATTCGGCAAATGTCATGGACAGCGAAACCTATGAAACCTTTGACCTGAAAATCCCGGACGAACTGAAAGGGGATGTCAAAGAGGGAAGCGCTGTACTATACTGGGTTGTGCTTGAAGAAAGAGTAATGAAACAGATGAAAACAGAGTGATAGGTGGTATATTATGGCTAAAATTCCAGAGGCTGAAGCCCGATTGTTCAAGAACACCTTTGTGTGCAAAAACTGTAATTCAGTGGTCAAGGCCCAGAATATCAAGGTTGTACAGAAAAAAGTCAAATGCAGGAAATGCAAGAGCGATTCTTTGAAGCCTAAAAGGAAAAAATGATTAGCTTTGACATAATAAGCCTGATTGTTTTTGTAATACTTCTCACTATTCTTCTCTATAAAAACAGGAAAAAGGCAGAGCTTCAAAAGGTCATATTCCCGCTGTTGTATCTTGTGCTTTTCAGGTCGAAATTTGGCCTGAAATTCATCAACAAAGTCGCGGAAAAGTATAAAGAGCTTATTAAGTTTCTAGGCTACTGCTTTATAGGCATTTCATTTGCAGGACTGCTCTTTATCTCTTACAGCATGATAGCCATAATGGTTAAATTCTTTCTCGCTCCAAAAGTCACAGAAACAGGCATGCAGGTTGTTCTTCCAGGCTCTACAATCACAGGCATAGGCTATCTCTCATTCTGGCACTGGCTGATATCACTGCTCATATTGGTGGTTGTGCATGAGTTCAGCCACGCTGTTGTGGCAAAGGCCCATGGCGTGAATGTAAAGTCGAGCGGCACTGCAGTGCTCGGCTTAATTGTCCCAATATTCCCTGCAGCATTTGTCGAGCCTGACGAGCGCCAGATGAAAAAGCAGGACGATGTTGTAAAGCATTCTGTATTTTCTGCAGGCCCAATAGCCAATCTTATACTGGCCCTTATTTTCGGGCTGATTCTTTTCGGGATTTTCGCCCCTATAAGCGAGAAAATGCACACAAATGACGGCATTGAGATTGTTTCTCTCAACGAAACAGGGCCTGCCTTTAATGCAGGCATAAGAAACAACACAGTTATCACAAAGATTGACAGCAGGGAAATAAATGATGTCTCTGATTTTGTGAATGTATTCGATTATTGCATCTCTCCAGGGCAGACTGTTGTGCTGTCCAATTCCACGCAGGGCTTTGCGGTTGTGCCGACAGAAAAGCAGAATTCTCCGGGAGAGGCTTACATCGGCGTGAACCTGAAAACCCATCAGGCTGTTAACGAGGATGCAAAGAAATACGCAGGAGTGTTCAGCTGGTTCCAGGACTTGTTTATGTGGCTGTTCCTCCTCAATATATTCATAGGCTTGGCAAATCTTCTGCCGATATTTATCACAGACGGGGCGCAGATGTTGCAAGTATTGTTCTTAAGAGTGATTACAAATAAAAAGACGGCGATGAAAGCGTGGACAGTTGTGAATGCATTGTTCCTTGCACTGATGATAATCGGCTTGCTGGCGAATTACCTGAAGCCGCTGTTTTAGAACTTTCATTCTGTTTTTGCGCTTTTCCAGATGCTGTTGAAATATCTTGTCAGGATTTTTCCGAGATACTCGTTCTCTATCCAGAGAGAGAAATAGTCATTCTTTTCTTTTTCCTTAAATCCTATTGCAATAATTTTTTCATCCCACACTGTGAATCTTGTGCTGTCGGGAATGTAATGCTTTGTTTTTGCCCCTGATTTTTTCCATTCTTCCACCAGAGATTTGTTCTCCTTTGTGACCGGCCCCAAAAGCCTGAGGCTTCCGCCCTTTTTTGTGAATTCAATGTTCAGGACCCTTAATTCATAGTCAAGGCGCCAGTGCTTTACAATCGCGACAATGGATTCATTGCTTCTCGAGACAGCCTCTTTCACTTTTTTATAGAATGCATCCCTGCCATACGCCACCTGGAAGCTGGCCTTCTCAGCAACCGGAAGGCTCGTGCTTATCTTATCTATGTCTTTTCTTATGGCTGTCAGCTCTGAAATCCTTGAATTCACCTCGCTTTTCAGCACTGCTTTAGGATCGTTTGCGCGGTATGTCAATGGCTTTTCGCTAACAACAGATATAAAGCCGTTCTCGTAAAGCCATTTCAGGGTCTCGTATATTTTGCTGGTCGGCATATTTGATTTTCTTGATATCTCGATGGCTGTGCCTTTTTCAAGCTTGACCAATGCAAGATATGCCTTTTTCTTGTATTCGCTGAAGCCCATTCTGTCGAGTATACTGTCCATGACTACCTTGGGTAGTGAAATACGTATTTAAATTTTGCGGGATTCCAAGGCTTTATGATAAGATTATTCCGAAAGAAGAAAGAAATCGGCGAAGTGCTGGGCGAAGATGAAAAAACAGCAGAACAATTCTCTGTTGAAGAGCTGAAAAAGCTGATTCAGCAAGAAAGATGCAGTTTGAGAGCTAGCGGATCTGAATTAACTTATAGCACCAGTGTAACCGGGCAGTTTTGGGGAACATACACGATGATTGATATTCAAAAGGTATATAACAAAGATTTTTATACTTTACAACTGAGAGTGATAGGAGGACCAACCTTGGCAGAGCACAGAGTCACAGATCCATCTTTTAAGGAGTTTTATGATCAGCTTCGCAGAAAAGCAGATGAACAAAATAAAAAAAAGGAAGCTGAAATAAAAGCAGAGACAGTTCATTTTCTAAGAAGGCTTCTCAGGTGAGCAAAACCCCAAAAAATATAAACCCTTTCTGGTTTCTGCTTGTTAATGATATCAGTTGTTCTTGTCGAGCCAGAGAATGCAGGCAATGTGGGCGCTGTTGCAAGAGCAATGGCTAATTTTGACTTCAGTGAGCTGATACTTATCAATCCGAAGTGCAAACACAAGAGCAGCACTGCAATGAAAAGGGCAAAATCTGCTGCTCGCATTCTTGAAAAGGCAAGGGTTGCAAAGACTTTCAGGGTTTTGAAAAAATTTGATTATCTTGTCGCAACAACAGCGAGGATTGGCAGGGATTACAATATCCCAAGAAGCCCTGTCTCTCCCAAAGAGCTTGCAGGACTGCTGGGCAGAAAAGGTGATTCAAAGGTTGCAATCCTGTTCGGCAGAGAGGGCAAAGGGCTTTCCAATGAGGAGATTTCCCTGTGTGATTTTGTTGTGGCAATTCCCTCTTCAAAAAAACACGGAACCCTCAATATTTCCCATGCTGCAGGCATTGTGCTCTATGAGCTATTTGCTGGAATGAAAATGCAGAGCATCAGCAGCCATATTGCAATGGCAGGCTCTGCAGAAAAAGAGCAGCTGCTCAAGATGTTCAGAAAAGTCTTGGATTCATTGCATTTTGCAACGCCTGGGAAAAAGCATACCCAGGTTGTTGTGTGGAAAAGGCTTATAGGCAAGAGTTTCCTCACTAAAAGAGAGGCTTATGCATTGATGGGGCTTTTGAAAAAATGTATTTATTTAGCATCTTCGAAATCTCCGGCTCTGAATTCGATTGCCCTGCGCCCCCGAAGGGGCCGACCCCGCGCGACGGGCCGACATGAGTTAAAGAAGAGATTTCGACCTAAAGACGCTAAACAAATACAAAAAAATTAATAAAGAAGTAGGCTTTGTATTGAGTATTGAACGGAGGTGTGTGTATGAGATATATCAAAACAACTTTTGATTCATTGGGAGCTCTTTTCAAGAACAGGATATTATTTGTACCGTTCCTTATACAAATAGTGTTTGTTGTGGTCATTACCTATTTTATCAGC
>JAZDFJ010000064.1:0-19380 GCA_043807995.1 Candidatus Woesearchaeota archaeon | reverse complement strand
TTGTCAAGAGATATCCATTGGATCTCAGGGATAACTGACTCTATGCCACTGCACTTTTCATTTAAGCCGTGTTATTATGCATAGTCAGCATAATCTGAAGATTTGCAAAGCCTTGCAAGATACGAGGGAGCTGTGCTGTAATACCTGTATTCCTGGTTCTTGATAAAAGACTTAAATGAGTCAACATTCCAGCTGCCCTCGTCAATATCTGTCTCCCTGATATAGCGAGTCTCCCCGAGATAAGATAATTTAGGATCAGGCAGATTCTCAACAAAAAGCTGCGCCTCCACCTCTTCTATTCCATCCCACCCGGCATAATCATTGCTTATGTTATAGCTTATATTCACAGAAACATCCAGAGTCCACGGCGTGGCCTGGCTCAGCTCAATGCTGAGTATTGAAAAGTTTATTTCAGCATTTGAAAGCTGTTCAGTGATATTGACAATCTCTTCAATCCTCGAGTGCAGAGTTCTTATCCGGCAGTCATAGTTTTCTTCTTTGCTTATGTTTATGCTGCTGTTGAGCAGGCACTGCACAAAATAATCCCTGATTCTGCCACACGGTATGAAAAGGCTTTGGTTGTCTATAAGCCAGTTCAACGCAAGCAAAGCGTCATAAGAGGCAATCTCAATGCTCATTTCTGAAAAATCAGGCACATCATCGACCAGCTGGTTTATCTTGGCTGCTTTTGCATTTGACAGCTCTCTTTCATGGCTTGAATCCAGGGTATAGTAAGGGGTAAGCATTATAATGAAAAAACCTGCGAGCACGAGTGCTATCATTGTAAACATCAGGCCTTTTCTATGCAATTTTTTCCTGCAGGATTTGCTTGTGCTGTCTGCTTTCATTTTTTTGTTTATTTTTCTTTGTTTGATAGGCGACTTATTATTGTTCGAATATTAATCAAATATTATTCAATATATTGTTCAATTATTATCCAAATATTATTCAATATATTATTCAATTATCAATTATTATTTGATTATTGTTCAATTATCAATCATCGCTTGATATTTAGTTTATTCAATTATTTTATTCAATAGGCCACACCTTTACCTCTGTAATCACAGGGCCTATGACTCTTGTTGAGTTTAACCTGAAAAATGTGAGCTTTTTTGCTGAAACAAGAAAGCTTGCTGAATCCAAAGTTCTTATACTCCTGTTATATACCATTGTATCATTGATGATATACGCGACTCCAAACTGCTCAGGGATAATTCCCTCTGTAAGGCTTTTCACAAATCCCTTTGCATAGCTTGTCTCATTAGTGAAGTACAGCTCTGCTATTTGCTCAAAGACTGTTCTTCTCGGGTTAGATACCAGTCCCTGGCTGTCTAATTTGTTGGCATAGCTGTTCTCAAGGTCTCTCATTTCTGTATCTAAAAACACTGAAATGTAATCTTCTGTGATGCTCTCTGTCTGTGATGTTTTTGGATAGTTTGCATAAGAGCTGAGAATAACTGTCAGAGTGATAAACACAATGACGCCTGCCAGAAAAGCATCAATTACAAAGAAATAACTCCCTCTTTTATTCATGCCATCTGAAAGAAGGTTTTTAGTTTAAAAATTTTCTTATTTAAAAGAGATGCATTCTATCTCCTATATGCTCTTCCACAACAGAAGAATTATCTTGACAGGAGCGCCTGCATATCTTGTTATTATGGTGTGTTTTACAATCTGCTCTATATCTCCTGAAACTGTTGCAGGAATTTCTTCATAAGGCTCTGGTTCGCCTTCGCAGCACGCAATATTGTGGGTTATGTTGTACCTGGCTATTGTGCTTTTTTTCTTGCCGTCGCACACATTCATTGCCTGCAGGTCTGCAAACTCGCAGATCTTGTCTGCCTCATCAGGGAATATTGTGCCGTTACAGTTCTGGTTGCAGTAAGCCTCCCAGGTTGTACAGTCAGCATGGCAGCTGCCGTTTGTCAATGTAAAGTTTATCTCATTGTCTCCGCAATGCACTTTCTCCATTCTGCTGAGAACGTCATAGCCTTGTTTTTCAACGCTGAAAAGGTAATAGCCGCCATATGTTTTCATTGAATAATTGCCGTCTCCTCCTGTTGTCGCAGACACAGATGGATTTCCAGAAGGGAAAGCAGTCACATCAGCCCCGATTACAGGATATCCTGCCTCGTTTGAGACAGAGCCGTGCACTGTTGCATTGCATCCGCTGCCGCATTCAGGGTCTGTGCAGTCGTCTGGGTTTATTGAGCAGTCAGCGGCAGTTTCGCTTCCGTCAGGATCCAGCTGCGCGAAATCCTCTGGACACACATTGTCAGGCTCTCCGCATTCATAGATCTGGCCGCACACCTCTGCATGAGCGCAGAGCCCTGCAGCATATGCGCTGGTTGAGCTTAGGAGAGTGATAATTAGAAAAACAGCTGTTATAATCAAAACAAAAGACACAACAGACGCTAATTCCCTCTTTTTTGCAGCATTATTTGGCATGTTATAGCATAAATATGAAGGACTATTATAAAAATTTTTTGAAACTGAACGTTTGCCTGATGATTTTGGACAGCTTTGCCCTGAATTCTGCGTGGCGCGTTCACCACGATTTCGTTCATTCATTGCAACCCGAATTAATCGTGAACGATAAATAACAATCAAGGTTCACAAGGCGCCACTTAACAGGCAAAACCGCTTTGAACACAAAATATATAAATAATGCAATCTGTTGCCTTAACAATATAGATTATACAGCTTAAAGCGAAAATCAATAAAAAATAATTAATTTTAAAGGTGGGTCATGAAACAAGAGGTGAGGAGAACTCTTTATATTGCTGTTATCATTGTAATAATAGTTTCTCTTGTGCTGATAGCAGCTAATATAATCAAAAACCAGACAAAGGATAGAACAAAACTTCCTGAGATAAGCGTTAACGAGAACAAAATCCTTGTTTCAGAATGCAGTACCGGCGACAAAGAGAGTGCCACCTGCTGCTATGATGACAATGTTCTGAAAAAATGCATTGTATCAGACAAGCCAGGGCAGTCATTAATATTAAAGGTGAATGTCAGGAAAGTTCTTGAATCTGTTGGGATGAACGAGAATGTGTGCATACTGAACTATCTCAAGACCACTGAAATGCAGGTGGAAAGGCCGACTGTATCCTGCTATCCTAAATCAGAGCTCCTGTTCCTGGGAGAGCTTGTTTTCCAGGGAGAGATTGCAGGAGAGGATGTTTTGAGGATCACTGTTTCAGACAGGACTGTCTGGGAGTATGAGTAAGATGAGAAAGATGCTGAAAACACCGTTGCCGGCGATAATCTTCCTTGTGAGCATTTCATTTGCATTATCTTATAATACAGGAGACTGCATAGAGCAGAACAGTGGATACGCGGATTATAATGTTTACACAAGCTGTATCGCACAGTATGGCTGGGATGCCTATGCAGACTGCGCATTCTTGTTTGCGGCAGATGTGAGAAGCCCTGATCCGCAGTCAGCCAATGATCTTTCTCCCTCATGCTACCTGAACCCTGGCGACCAGCCTTTGCTTGGCGGTTCTGATCCTCGCCAAGAATGTTCATGGCCGGGCGTTTTCTGCGACGCAGATCTCTGCGACAGAATGCGTTCGGTATTGTATAATCTTCCAGCTTTTGACATATCAGGAGATTTTGGCTGCTTTTTCAGCACTGGCTCAGGCGACCCTGATTCGGGATGCACAAACTCCTGTGACAGAGTGCATAATGACTGGTGTCTTCAAACTGTTACTGGAGCTTCATATGATGACTACTGCCCGTCAGGCACAGAATGCGCAGAAGAAAGAGGAGAATGCTTTTCAGATGTGCAATGCTGCCAAGAACCTGAAATCCTGTACTGCGACGGCTTAGATGTGACAGACGGAAAGATATTTGCGGTTACCCCAGGGCACTGCTGCCCAAAAGGGGAAACATGGAATGAAATGCTTGGAATCTGCAAAGCCATTGTTCCTGAGCCGGAATGCGCAGAAGAGAGCGAAACATGCCTGATCACTGATGACTGCTGCGAAAACCTGTTTTGTTCAGAAAAGCACTGCTGCCCAAAAGGGGAAACATGGGATGCGTCGCAAAAGGAATGCATTGCACAGCCTCAATTAAAGTGCAATCCTGACGAGAACAAGTTTTGCTGCGATGCTCCTCAAAGTTATGATGACCAAGGCTATGTTATTGAGGATATAAGCAATGATTATTCAGATTTTGATTTTGGCAGCTGCGGCTTGGCAAGCTGTTATCTTGCAGAGCAGGAATTCGGCTCTGATTCTAACAGTAATTTCAATCCTCTCTGCTGCAAAGACGATGCAGATGAATATTATGTTGTCTGGGGAAACGAGGAAGAAGGGGAAGAGAGCAAAAAAGGCTGCTGCGACGACATTTCTGACTCGATTATCGGCGATGGAACATATCAGGAATGCGTTAACTGCGGATTTAAGGAGTGCGATAACAGGATTCCTAATCCAAGCTTTGAGTTTGGCGGTGCAAAAACCACACAATGGTGGGAGCATGCTTTTTTCGGGGCAAAAATTGAGAAATATTCCCGCACATTAGCCTATGACGGAACTTATGTCATGAAATACACTGCAGATGCAAATGGGCAGGGATATGTTTTCAGCGACAAATTCTGCATTGCACCAAGCACGCAGTATAAATTTACTATTTACGGAAAGCTTGTTGAAGAGGGAGATTCTGCAAGCGGACAATTGCTTGTTAATTGTCAGGATGCCAATGGAAACCCGACAGATTCATTCACAGAGGAGATTATTTTAAGAAAACAGGAATATGAATCTAAATGGAAAGAATTGTCTCTTGCTTTTTCAACAGGCAGCAAAACAGCTGCGTGCAGAGCAGGAGTCAGCGTAACAACTCCAAACAAGATTGTTTACTTTGACAGTGCAGAGCTTAAAGAGCTGGGCTGTTATGGCGATGAATGCGATCTTGTAGATGCCTACTGGGCAAATGCCTCTCTTCCTGATGAAAGCGTCAATTTATGGCCATTGTGGAATGATATATTATTAGTGGTTGAGGGAACAGAGAAGTGCGACGGAGAAACAGTGACTTTCTCGCTTAGTGAGGGAGGCCTTGAAGATGGTTTTGAATGGTTGCCTCTCATCGATAGCACATCAGTTTTTGACTGCAGCAAAGGATTGTGCTCAACATCTGTGCTTTGGACTTTCGGCTATGAAAACGCAAGCCAAATATGCGATGACGAGGGAGACTGTTCTGGCCCAGACATAGAGTGCGACCCAAAATGCCCTCCAAGCTGCGGAGTTAATTGCTGTGACTCAAAACATGAATGCACTGATTTCTGTGATATGACAGAGGAATGCAATAATTATGCACAATACCCGAATTGCCGGCAATACTGCAATGTTGTATTTTGGGGTGGCTGAAGATTGGATAAAAAAATAATCATGTTTTTAGGAATTGCATTACTGCTTATGCCTATGGTCTTAGCTGCAAACCTTTTGAGGTTCACAGCAACAACAGCAGATGATCATGTTACTTCTGAATGGTTGGTGTGCGAGCAGCAGATTCCCTGCCATGATAATTATGAATGCTGCGCAGGATTCACAGGGTTTTCTAATGACCGCTGCGACAAAGGATTCTCCGACTATTCGCAGGCTGAATCTCCTCTTGGCTTTTGCTGCGGGGAAGGGGAATACTGGGACGGCGAAGAATGTAATTCCCAGCCAGAAGAGTTTGCCTGCAAAGAGAGCATGAGCGATGATTTTCTATGGTTTGACGACTCGCAATGGTTCAGATACTTTGACACCTATGAAATATATGACACAACAGTTGAGAATGAAGCCAGGATTTTCGGCACAAAAGAAGACATGCATGAACCATACGGCGGAGACACAATGCAGTCAAGAAGCTACATAGGCAATGAAGACTCAACATTTGTAAAGTTCAAATGGAAGATGAAGCTGAACAACGATGTCTCGACAGCAGTGTTCAAGCTCAAAGACACAGAAGGCAATGATGTGATCAGTGTTGGGAAGGGTGAGAACTTTTTAGGAACCGGATTGTATTCACCATTATTCATCTACGAAGAACCTGACGATTTAATATGTTTCAACCTCGACCCAGGTATTCCGTGCTGTGAAAACTGCATATTTAATGCTGAAAGCGAATATGATGAATACACATTAATAATTGACGTCATCAACCGGAAATACAAAGTTCTTGCAAACAATGAAGATTATGATAATGAAGCATGGAGAGATTACGGAGGAGAAACACTAACAAGTCTTATTCCAGCCTTCTACGGCGATGCAATTCCAGACATTGATCTGGACATTGTATTTGATGAGTTTAATGCAAGTGGCGGTTATTGCAGTCCTCCAGAATGTCCTGATGGAGCATTATTGAAAATGCAGTGTAATCCTACAAATCTTCCTGAACCTGCAGATGCGCCTGCATGCAGCTCTGGTGAAGAAGAGGTTTGCTGTGCTGACAGTCATAGCTGTGTTTTGATAAACGAGGCTCTTGATGCTCCTAAATGTGTTCCAACAGAGGCAAACCAAGCTGATACTGATGATTCTGAATCGCTTGGTCTAAACCTTGATTTAACATGCGAATATGACGCGGATACTGATTCCGGTGTTTGGTGCCCTGTGAACTTTCAGTTGAAAAATGGGGTATGTGTACCACAATATTCTACATGTGATTATGGCTTTGCTGACAATCTCTCATATAATTGCTCTAATCTGACTTTCGGTCCTGCTGATTATAATTTAGACTGCTTATTTACAGAGCCAGAGCCCTGGGAGCAGGGATGCTGTTTATTCTCAGAATACAATAGCTATCAGTTTTATCAGATACAAGATGTTATAGTTTATAATCCTAAATAAAAAGAAATTCTTTTTTATCTTTGAGAATAAGCTGTTGTTGAATATACTGGTTTTTGTGTTGCTGTCTGCTCTGAAAAGTTGTCATAATCAGATACATTTCCATCAAACTTTGCCATATATGCTTTCAAAAACCAGTTCCATGCCTCCAGTGGCTGTATTGGAACAACATTATTGCTTTCTCCACCCCATGGACCGCCAGGCAACCCTGTCGGAATATCACCAAATCCGCCGGTTGTTAAAACCTCTTCTGTTCCTGAATTAAACCCTCCCGTTGTCCATGTATTTCCAGACGGAAGATAGTCTGACATGTTTGTCCAGATATAAGCTTTAGTTATATGCGCGTCTACATCATTATCCCAATCTGCTCCCCAGAAGTTTGATCTGTAAACATGGATGTCTGCAGAAGGGTCTGCTGTGGATGTAAATGTAAAGTAATCAGCGATATTCATCGGAGACAAGCTCTGGCTTGCTGCAAGACTATTATACGCAGTAATTAAATGCTGAAATAAGCTTTTTACAGCAGCCTGCTCGCCTGTACTGAATTCACTAACATCAACATTCAAAGGATACTCGCTCCCTTTCCAATATACAGTGCCGTCTGAAAGATGCAATATCTCCTGGTTTGTTATCTCCGGCTCTGCTGTGATGTTCTTTGTCCTGAACATGTTAGTGTTATTCAACGAAATCGTTGTATCGGCATAGTTGTCAGAGAAAGGATGAACCATTGTTATTGATGTTGCCCCTGCAGAGCCTGTCCAAGGAAGTATCATCTCAAAATAGCCATTGTTGTTTGTTTCTGCCAAAACATATTGCCCGTTGCTTAGCTTTGTCGCCTTGACAACTGCTCCTTCCAGACCACTATCAGTGTCTTCCGGGTCGACAAAAGGCTTTTTTATTCTTCCGCTTACTTTGTAGCCGAGAACAACTGGAGTTGTGTCTGTATCTGAAAACTCACCGTCTGAAACAGTTGCAGTTACTGACCATATTCCCGGAGAGCCTCTTGCTCTGAGAACTCCGTTTTCATCGATTGAAGCATTCCATAGGTTAGTGCTGTTTAAAGTCCATTCAAGATCCTGATTGACATTGTCTGCATCAGTTGCAAATTTGTTCAGGTTGTGAGTGAAATATGAGATACCATTGCACGGCTCTTCAATCACGTCCATCTCCAAGTCTGGCGCCTGCGCATTCTCGTACGGGGGTATTGTTGAGGCATTGTCCCTGTCCATCACAAATGTAAATGCTCCTGCTGCAGGGCTCTTTGTTCCTTCCTCTCCGTTGTTGACTGCTGCGACAGAATAATACTGGTTTTCATCGTAATTCAGCACGCCGTGAGGCAAGTCAGCACTTGCTGTGCCTGCAGGAATCTCTGCCACAGGCACTCCTGCTCCGGAAGGAGTGCTGCTCAAGTATATCACAGAACCATCGTTTCCCTGGTATTCAGAGGGAATTTCTATATGATTAACATTGCCCTGCCTGGTTACAGAAGGATACCCTGACGCCTGCACATTTGACGCGGCAGCCAGTCCTAAGAGCAAAGGCACAGCTAAAGCAATGTTTCTCGGCCTTATATCTGAAACTGCATTTTTCACGCGTTCCAGCTTGTTTAAAATGCCTTTTCCCAGAGATAATAGTCTTCTCGGCTTCATACCTATATTATTGGTGTTTTGTATTTATATATTTTTCGGTAGTAACCACTAATAGGTGACAAATTAAAGGAAAATTGAAGCAATTTCCGGAAACAGACACAATCATTTCCGGAATTTACACCGGACATTCTGGCACAGCGCTTATGAATAAATCTGCATTATCAAATTCGCATCGAGCATATGCAAAAAAGATTGAGGTGGTAAAAATGGATGCAAATAACGCGATAATAGTTTTTCAGGGCAAGAATATCAGAAGAGTATGGCATAACAGCGAATGGTGGTTCTCTGTGGTGGATATTGTAGCTGTTTTGACAGAGCAAGAAGAGTATCAGACAGCCAGGAAATATTGGAATAAATTAAGCCAGAGACTGCGGGAAGAAGGAAGTGAAGCGGTGACAAATTGTCACCAGTTGAAACTACCTGCTGAAGATGGGAAATTAAGAGAAACAGAGTGTACAAACACAAAGACTATCTTCAGGATTATCCAATCAATACCTTCAAAAAAAGCAGAGCCGTTCAAACAATGGCTGGCTCAGGTAGGCTATGAAAGAGTGCAGGAGATAGAGAATCCTGAATTGGCACAGCAAAGGATGAAAGATATTTACAGGCAGAAAGGCTACTCTGATCAATGGATTGAGAAGCGTATCAGAGGAATTGCAGTAAGGCAGGAGCTGACTGACGAATGGGGCAAGAGAGGCGCACAAGCAGGAAAAGAATACGCCATCCTTACTAACGAAATCAGTAAAGCAACATTTGGCATGACTCCAAACGAGTACAAAAAGCTTAAAGGCCTTAAAAGAGAAAACCTTAGGGACCACATGTATGATTTGGAGCTAATATTCACCATGCTTGGAGAAAGAGTGACAACCGAGGTGACCCGCTCAAAAAACAATCAAGGGATGGGAGAGTGTAAAACCTCAGCAAAACAAGGCGGAGAGGTTGCAGGCAATGCACGCAAAGATGCAGAGAAACGGATAGGCAGGACAATAATCTCCAGAGAGAATTTCTTAGACGAGCCTGAAAAAGAAAAGCGGAAAAGGCTGCATTCTAAAGAAGAATGAGGCATTCCGGAAACAGACACAAAAGTTGCGGAAAATCAATCAAAACGCTTTTATTCGCAGCATCAGAAGATTGCATCATGGACCGTAATCCATGCTCAAAACCAAAAAAGATATAAATTTTATTTATTTAGTAACGATTGTTATAAAAATGAGATCATTAATCAAGCCCATTTTTTATGCAATTTTCATATGATTCTCTCAATTCCTTATGCTTTGGCATTAATTTCAACTCCAAGATCGGCTACAGAACCCTTGATAAAATTGCCTGAAATAATATATGGCAGGAGCTTGCTTATCTTTTGAATATCCTTGTTGTTCTTAGCACTATGAACCTGTATTGCTCTTCCGAGCTTTGACTCAAAAAAAGCCTTTTTCAGCCCACTATCACTTCCATATATAAACAAGTCTATATCGCTATCCGCATACCAGTCCTCCCTTGAAAAACTTCCGAACAATATAACTGTTTTTGCTCCTTTTAGAGAGGCAAGATGACCGAGCAATCCGCTTTTGTAAAGCTTTTCATAGGCATGCATTTTTTTCCTGATTTTGAATTCCGGCGCCTCAAAATTATGTACATAATATGGCATTTTTCCTTTTCTCTTTATTCTCTTGATTATTTTCTCCTTCTCAAGCAGGGCAAGCCATCTCGCCAGTTGGGGCCTGCCTATTTTCACTGCCTCGAGCAATTCTGTGAAATGCCACTGCTTGGTGCTGTTGAATATTAGTTCGAGTATTTCTTTTTCTTTGCTTTTCATAATAGTTATGGTTATCATAACTAATATTTAAATCTTTCTGGCTCTGATTTCTTGCTCGTCATTCAAAAGCTTTGCGCTTCAAAAAAAGCAGAATTTTCGGAGAAAAACGGAAGGATTGCGGAAAAGGCTTCATAACACTTATATTCAAGAAAAAGAACAAAGAAAACAGACTAACCAAAAGATTTATAAGTAAGAAAATTCTTACTATTGTAATGATCAAAACAATAAGAGTATCGGACAAGGGACAGATAGCTATTCCTCAGCCGATGAGGGAAATCATGGGGATTGAAAGAGGGGACGAATTGGTTGTTATACAAATAGATAATAAAATAATGATTGAAAAAGCTGAGAAAGCAGAAAAAAGACTGCAGGATGATTTCAAGGACGTGCTGAAACATAGCGAGAATTCCCTGAAAAAAGTCTGGGGCGACAAAAGTGACGATATCTGGAATGAATATCTGAAGAGGTGAAAAATGGAAGCAAAGCAAAAAGAGCTTGTTTTACTGCCTTTCCCGTTCTCAGATTTAAAAGAAACAAAGGTAAGACCTGCAATCATTGTCTCGAACGATATTTTCAATAAAAAATCTGCTGATTGCATCATGGTTCCGCTGACGAGCGTGATTAAAGACGAGCCGTATTCTATAATTATCAATCAACAAGACATGAGCTCTGGAAACCTTATCAAAACAAGCAGGGTAAAAGCAGACAAGATTTTTGCTGTTGAAAAATGTCTTATTACTATGAAAATAGGGGCTGTTAGCGAGAAAACATTTGATAAAATCAAGCACGAGATTCTTAAAATTATTTAAGAGACTTAGAAAAGCCAGGAAAAAATAAAACAAAAGGATTGCGGGGGATGTGTTTAAAAAGTACTTTTGCACTGCCCAGCGAACCTTACATTTAAACATCTGTCACACTAGAATCTGGGAGAACAACGAAAAGTAAAACTGTGTGAGCGCAGTGCAAAAGTCGAGCAAAAGCGAGATTTTAAACACACCCGATCGCGGGAAAATCTTTTTAAAAAAAAAAAAATAAAAAAAATTAAAAAAATTATGCTATCTACAACTCATCTTCATACAAATAGTTTTCTGGGTGCCAAGCAGTCATTCTTCCAGTGTTGCAATTTACATCACTTGATTTCACAACCCAGTATTTCTGAACAAGACCACTGTTCATTAATGCATTCAGGTCAATCCTACCTGACAATGATCTTGCATATCCCAGACCTGAGGTTCTTAAGGTTTTGATGCACGTTACAACATCTCCAAGTTCGTCATTTGCAACAACATCTCCAAAGCTGATAAAAGTGTAGTCAGTCTCTGGCTCTAATCCATAAACAGTCGCTCTTGCTGTCTGATAAGTTGGCGAAACATAGTTCACTGTTACTGTTCCATTTGTTCCATTCCCTTTATCACTCTTCAAGCGCAGGGCCACATCAGTTCCAACTGAAGGAACAGTGCCTCCGCTGCTTCCGGTGTCACCCTTATCGCCCTTATCACCTTTTTCACCTTTGTCACCCTTCTCTCCTTGAGGACCTTGTGGTCCTGTCAAACCAATAGGCCCTTGCTCTCCAGTATCACCTTTAGGACCTACTAAACTCAAAAGCCAAGCACCAACATCACCAGCAAAGCCTTCACCTACTGCAACTTCATACGCAGATTTGCCATCAGTACAATTAGTACAATTTCCTGATATTCCATCTGCTCCTGCCGGACCCTGAGGCCCCATCGGCCCTATTGCGCCATCTGCTCCAGGAACACCCTGAATACCCTGAGGTCCAGTTTCACCTTGAACACCAGCCGGACCTTGCGGTCCAGTCAAACCAATAAGTCCTTGAGCACCAGCGTCACCAGTATCACCCTTATCACCTTTGTCACCCTTCTCTCCAGGCAAACCATCAGCACCTGCCGGACCCTGAGGACCAGTCAAACCAATAAGTCCTTGAGGTCCAATTTCACCTTGAGGACCTATTGCGCCATCTGCTCCAGGAACACCCTGAATACCCTGAGGTCCAATTTCACCTTGAACACCAGCCGGACCTTGCGGTCCAGTCAAACCAATAAGTCCTTGAGGTCCAGTTTCCCCTATAGGCCCTTGAGCACCAACGTCACCAGTATCACCCTTATCACCCTTCTCGCCTTGAGGACCCTGAAGTCCAGTCAAACCTTGCTCTCCAGGTATTCCCTGTTCACCAGAATCTCCCTTATCACCTTTGTCACCCTTCTCTCCAGGCAAACCATCAGCACCAACCGGACCCTGAGGCCCCATCGGCCCTGTTGCTCCATCAAAGTAATCTACTCCTTTAACAGGAGTGTAACCATCAACACCAGCTACTCCCGGATCTCCACGATTGCCTTTGTCACCCTTCTCACCCTGAGGTCCAATTTCACCTTGAACACCAGCCGGACCTTGCGGTCCAGTCAAACCAATAAGTCCTTGAGCACCTGTGTCGCCAGTATCACCCTTATCACCTTTGTCACCCTTCTCTCCAGGCAAACCATCAGCACCATCAGCTCCAGGAACACCTTTTTCTCCTTGAATACCCTGGTCTCCACGATTACCCTGAGGTCCAGTAGCTCCTATCGGACCCTGTGGTCCAATCAAACTCAAAAGCCAAGCACCAACATCACCAACAAAGCCTTCACCTACTGCAACTTCATACGCAGAATCACCATCAGCACCAACTGGACCTTGAGGTCCCATCGGTCCTGTTGCACCATCTTCTCCATCAAAGTAATCTACTCCTTTAACAGGAGTGTAACCATCAGCACCAGCTACTCCAGGAACACCCTTTTCACCCTGGATACCCTGGTCTCCACGATTACCCTGAGGACCAACTTCACCCTGAACACCTTGCTCTCCAGGTATCCCCTGGTCACCCTTCTCGCCTTGAGGACCCTGAGCACCATCCAATGCAGTTATTCTTAAAGCGGAATAGCGCAGATTCATATCGCCATATTCAGTATTTACTCCGTGCATCATTCCTTGTATAAATGACGAATCATCACAAGATAAAGTAAATGTTCCTGTGTTTCTCCCATCATTCACATTGCTTCCTGCATAGAATCCTTCACAGACAGTTTTATCGCTTAATGTCAACACCACTTTATCTGACCATGTTACACCAACATGCTCGTTTTCTGTGTCATAGTCTGTGTTGCTGGCTAAAGCTATAGAACCTGTTAAATCACCAGTAACAGGCCCGCTAAACTGTTGCGGTCTATTAGGCGTATTAGTCCAAGTCAAAGCAATATCTCCATTCACTCTTGATTGCGTTGCTAATACTATTGGCAAGCAAATCAAGAATAATAGAATAATAAAAATTCCATTCATCTTTTTCATTTTATCAATCCCCCATTTTTTTTAATTAAAATATGCTAAAAAATTAAAAAACCATCAAATCTCAATCACCAAATTGTTTAACAACATCTATCTTAAATGTTGCCGGTGTTTTATTTGCTACAAAAACCAGCACAAAAAACAATCGGATTAGAAGCATACTCACCAATATACATATCAAAAAAAATATTTTTCATTCACACCCCCTTTGAATTAATTACAAAGAATAAGTATTGTATAAATATATTATTGTTCTGCAGAAGTATAATTTATATACTAAAAGAATACACCATTAAATAACATTAATCATCACTATTTACTGACTAATGCCTGACTTTTTATCCTTAATACATTATAATCAGAGAAAAAATCAGCAATGAAAAAGAATAAAAAAACTCAGGAGATTACCTTCTTGAATTGCGCACTAACCTTCTGAAATACTGCGGGTTTGCCCTTTGCCTGTAAGCGCGGGCCATACCGTTGTACAAAGCTCCGCCTGCAAGATCGCCTTGCGCCTCTGCCTCTTTTTTTCTTGCAGACCAATAATCTGCGCGCCTCTGCATATAAGCTATCACCTGCTCTTCGGCATCTGCTAAAGTTCTTGAACGATCGACGCAGGCATTCAGGCTATCCTCGGAGCTCTCCGCTTCTTCAGCAAAAGTGTCCACATATGTCTGGGCCTTGGCCTCAATGTCCTTATTTGAACAGGCGCTCAATCCGAGCGCGCCAACCAATGCGCAAATTGTCATGAATCTTGTTTTTCCCATTTTGATACCTCTATGATAATCAATCTGGCTATACTATATATACGCCAATATTTAAATCTTTCTATTTTTATCACCAAACAGTGATAAAGAAAGGCAAAGAAGACTATGGCATTACAATCTATCAAAAAAACAAATATTTAAATACTTTGTAATGACACAAAATTGCAATGATAATAAAAAGAAAAAAAGGCAGCAAAGAGTATTACTATATGCAGCAGTCCTTTAGAAGAGAGGGCAAAGTAATAACAAAGACAAAATATCTTGGAAAAGAGCTCCCGCAAAAAGAAGAGATTGAAAAAATAAAAATAAGCCTGCTCAAAGAAAAGAAAAACAATCTAAACATCAAGCTGGAGAGAATAAAAGCTGAATTCCAGAAGCAATGGAAAACACTCCCGGAGAGCATAAAGCAGAGAGAGTTCAATGAAATAGCCATTTCATTTACCTATAACACAAATGCTATAGAAGGCTCAACAATAACCTTGGAAGAAACCCGCGAAATTCTCGAGAATCAAATAGCCCCAAACAAGTCATTAAGAGATATAAAGGAAACAGAATCTCATGCAAGAGTTTTCCTTGAAATGCTGAGAAACAAGGACAAAATAACAAAAGAGCTAATCCTTGAATGGCACAAAAGGATTTTCGAGCAAACAAAGCCGGAAATGGCAGGAAGGTTCAGGGAATATCTTGTCAGGATAGGCGATTACCGCCCGCCGGATTGGCAGGAAGTCAAAAGCCTGATGGATGAACTGATGGTTTTTATCAGTAAAAATAAAGGCATGAACAGCGTAGAGCTTTCTGCAAGAGTGCATTACAGATTTGAAAAAATACATCCGTTTGGCGACGGCAACGGAAGGATTGGAAGGCTTCTTATGAACAAGATGCTCTGGCATTCCGGATACCCTATGCTGATTATCGGCTATAAAAAAAGAAAATCATATTACAAGGCTTTAAGGAAAACAGAGGAGCAGTTTGCCAATTATTTTATAAGATATTATCTATCATCGAGCTTTGTTCGAAATCTTTCGTAGCACGCTCGTCTCGCTTTTGTAACCATTTGTTACCCGAGTTAATTGTAATCGATTAATTACTCTGAAAACTCGCTAGGTGCTACTTTTCGGACAAAGCTCTATTATCGCACAAAAAACCTCAGCTTCTCTCTTCTGCAGAATACACAATCAGATAATAGCCGTCATCGTTCTTCCAGAGGCCTTTAACTCTGTATGGCATAGATAGCGAGAATCCCTCACACTCTTCAGTGCAGCCAAACAGCAAGCCGTCTGATTTTTTCAGCAAAACCATTCCTCTTTCAAGGTCATCGCATTCCTGCATCAGGACAACATGGCCCTCGTTAATGCATGCCTTTCCATCAAGAAGAATAACCTTGTCGACAGGCATGTGTGGGTTTGCATGTATCTGCTCTACTCTTAGGATTATGTCAACGCCCCTGACTTTGCCTGCAGGCACACAAGCGGCAATGGAAAATGCCAAAACCAAAAAAACAAATATCAATCCGATTTTCATATCTCAACCCTCTCTGCTTTTTGTTTCTGCATAAGAACCATGGCAATTGATTCTGGAAGCTCTGCCTCGTCGCCGTTTTCAAAAGGGCCGAATACCTCTAGGTTTTTCCCGACAAACTTCGGAAGGTGATCAAGAAATTTTATTCTAACCTTCAGCTCAGGCATCTGCTCCTGTTTTTCCTCGTTCTTGATTTCAGCAGCAGCTTCAACCTTCTGCGCAGGCAAAGGCTGGGTCTCGAGAACGCTGTAAAGGACGTCTTTTCTGGATCTTGATAACAATTCGATGAGCTCGTTGAAAAGCTGTTTTTCATTCTGCAAAAGAACAGTGGTGTCTATGATCTCAGAGCCCATTCTCACTTTATTGAGGGCCATCTGGAATATCTTTCTCTCTCTTTTCTCGTAGATCCCCTTGATTATCCTTTTGATGTTCTGAAGCTGCACATGAGCTTTTTCACCGTCGCTTGTAAAGCCTGACGCCACGCTCTGCTCTAAGTCAAGCTTCTTGTCTGCCAGGTAGTCAAGCACATCCTGATAGAAGCTATTATCAAGCTTCTGAAGCTCTTCCCTGTTCTTCTCCCTTCTGAGAAGGTCAAACAGTGTTTCATAGGTTATTTTAATGTCTTCCCCCATGTGCGTTATAAAACAGAGCTGGTTTATATTGTTTTCTAATAAATTCGGCTCTGCCCGGAATGTGGCGAAAATTGTCATTTTCGAAACATCGGAGATGTCCCGAAATGATAATTTCGAAACCTCTCTGAGGTGGCGCCAAGTGAACCTTATAAGTAATTGCTATAGATTACGATTATCAAAAACTGATTGAGTTTCTGGAACAATTAAATCTGAAGGATTTAATGAGACAAAAATCAAAGATTTCTGGAACAATTAAACCTGAAGGATTTAATGAGACAAAAATCAAAGATTTCTGGAACAATTAAACCTGAAGGATTTAATGAGACAAGAACCGAAGGTTCTCGGAACAGGGAATTTCTGCTGAAATTTCCTGTAACTCGGGTAACAATCGATTACAAAAACCAGGTGAACGCGCCACAAAGACTTTTCGGGCAGAGTCTAATAAATCGGAAAGATTCCGAAGAAAACACCAAAAAGCTTTAATATTACTTAATACATACTAAGTATTACCATGGAAACAATAAGTCTGAAAATGGAAAAATCTTTTCTGAATGAAATAGACGGGGCAATAAAAAAATACAGGTACAGCACAAGAACAGAGTTTATAAGAGACTCCATAAGAACAAGGCTAAGCGCGCTTGAAAAAGAAGAGGCGATAAAAAAACTGACTGCATTCAAGGGAAGCCTGAAAGGAAAAGCAAGAATCGGCGAGGAAGAAGCAGGGAAATTAGCAATGGAAAAAATAGCAAAGCGATTCAATATAAAACTAGATTAGCTCCTCTGGCTTTTTTACCTCTGCTATACCAGTAAGTTCAAGAAAGTGCTTGTCCCTTGTGACCAAAAAAGCAATATTATCCCCTGCGAGAACCGCATGCAAAACATCCTTAAGCGGAAGTTTCAGTTTCCTGCTTAAATCAAGAGCCTTTTTGAATTGTTTTTTGTTTGCTTCAATTTTCAATATTAATTCTTCTGGTATAAAATCAAATAATTCGCGCAATTTTTCAGGAGAGTATCTTTCTTCTAATTCTTCAAGCAAAGGCCGGCTGATTATAAAGAACTCCTCGTTTACAATTATTTTTTTAAACATCGCTAAAGCCCAATCTCCGAGCGGCCTGAATCTGTCGCTGCGGTTTTCCAAATAATCAATCCATATACAGGCATCAACGTAATACTTATTTGTCACAAAAACTAAAATACCGCCCATATTTAATTATTCTTCCAAGAAATTTTCGGAAGATTTACGGAAGTTTCTAAAAAAACAGGCTCTTGAATTTTTCCTTTTTCAAAAATCTCTCGAGCTTTTTTTCCACGTCGGAATCGTGCCACTTGTGCTCGTCGGTTCTGAAATCTGCTGTATGATATCTTCCCTTTCCGTTCTTCACCTGAAAGCTGTGCTTTTTATGCAGCATCTCATGGTACATGACATAGTCGAGCAGCTCATAATCGCTCCTGAAAATTGAGGAGATGATTATCGTGTCAGAGCCGTACTCATAGCTGCCGAGCTTTGAAAAGCTCTCTCCGCCCCAGACAAGATTGGTTTTCTCGAGCATTCCGGAGAAATACTGCTCATTGACCCTGACAAAACTCTGCTCAAGCACAGGGTCGGATTTTGTCGGTATGGAATAAGACGGGACTTTCTTAAGGAATTTGTTGTACAGATCAATGTAAAAAGTCTCTTTTTTCTCCTTGAAAAGCCGCAGCAAAAGGCTTTGGACAAGGCCGAACTGTATCTCGTCGCTGACATCAAGCCATTTATTGCTGAGAGTGAACTCTATAAAGCCGTGGCTGTATCTCATCAGGGCATTGTAATCTTTAAGCTTTCCAGAGTATTTCAGGATTATTTCCCTCTCCTCATTTCTTCCCGGAAAAAGCTCGGCAAATGCCTTCTGGGCAAGACTGTTGTTTTCCTGCATATGCACATTGTAAATCAGAAAGTATTTAAATTAATTTTTATTCCTGCAGCATAATACTATTCTTAAATAGCTGGAGGTTAATTCATGGCTAAGAAACGAGCAAAGAAAGAAAGCATGACAGAAAAAAAAGAGAGCACTGAAAAAAAGCAAAAAACAGTCTCAAAAAAATACTGGATAATCGGCGCAGGAATCATCGCAATACTCATTATTGCAGTTCTTGTCATAATCTTCTCAAAGGAGAACAATAACAACGGCAACGGAAACAGCGGGATAGATTCCTTTGCAGAGGCAGTTGCCGAGGGAATCGAAACAGGCAGCGGCAACGGCGACCTTGAGGATACTGATCCTTCAATAGGCTCAAAAGATGCGCCTGTCGTGATCATCGAGTTCAGCGACTTCCAATGCCCGTTCTGCGGAGCAAGCGAAGGCACAAACCAGAAAGTCATTGACTATATCAAAAGCAAGGACGCGACATGGCAGCCTGCAGTTCCGAACATAATCAAGGACTATATTGTATCCGGAAAAGTAAGGCTTGTTTTCAGGGATTTCCCATTGGGCGGCCACCAGTATGCACAGAAGGCATCTGAAGCTGCAGAGTGCGCAAACGACCAGGGTAAATACTGGGAGTACCATGATGTCCTTTTCGCAAACCAGGACAAGCTGACAATTGACGACCTTAAAGGATATGCGTCAAGCCTCGGATTAAACACTCAGGAATTCAATGACTGCCTTGACTCAGGAAAATACGCGCAGGAAGTGCAGGACGACTTTACAGCAGGAGCAGCAGCAGGAGTGACAGGCACGCCAGCATTCTTCATCAACGGCGAGCTCATAGCAGGAGCATACCCTTACTCCAAGTTCAAAGAAATCATTGACAGCGCTCTGGAGTGAAATTTTTTAATTTTTTTTT
>JAZDFJ010000063.1:0-17255 GCA_043807995.1 Candidatus Woesearchaeota archaeon | reverse complement strand
AGCTCCAGCCCTGGCCTCGGCCATGCTTTAAGAGTCGGCAATGCATTTGCAAGAAGCCTTGCCATTATCTACAAAAAACCGCTTGTGTGCGTAAACCATTGCATCGCGCATCTGGAGATTGGAAGGTTTCTCATGAAATGCAAAGACCCTGTTCTTCTCTATGCCTCTGGAGCAAACACCCAGGTGATTACTTTTGAAGCAGGAAAATACAGAGTCATAGGAGAGACTCTTGACATGGGCATAGGCAATTTCATAGATAATTTCGGCAGATTGCTCGGCCTCGGATTTCCTGCAGGCCCGCAGATTGAAAAGCTGGCGTTGGAAGGAAAAGAATATATTGAGCTTCCCTATTCTGTCAAGGGCATGGACGTGAGCTTTGGCGGCTTGCTCACTAACCTGAAGCACAAGATTGATTCAGGGAAATACAGGAAAGAGGACCTATGCTATTCTGTGCAGGAGACTGTCTTTGCAATGCTTGTCGAGGTTACAGAAAGGGCAATGGCACAGTGCGACAAAAAAGAGCTGCTTCTGGGCGGAGGGGTGGCGTGCAACAAAAGGCTGCAAAAGATGGCTGAGATAATGTGCAATGAAAGAGGGGCAAAATCCTATTGCCCTGAAAACCAATTCCTGATAGACAACGCTGCAATGATTGCAGTGCTCGGCAAGATAATGTTTGAGCACAGCCATTCAACAAAGCCTGAAAAGGCATGCTTTGACCCGTATGAAAGGACTGACGATGTTGAGGTGGATTGGCGGTAGGCATTTCTTGAATATTTACCCAAGACCGTTAATCAGCATCCGGTCAGAGCTGAATTCACAACAACATTTAAAAGCATCTCTTGATTTCTCTCAAGCGAGCTAGGCCGGGTTGTTAGCCCTAACCTGTTACTTCAAACGGGCTTCACGGAAGGGCTGAAGCCTGAGAAGCGGCAGAGCTATTGTGTCTGGGCCTTGAGCGGACCGTCGATCCTCTGTCCTTCTTGATTTTGGTGCTTGTGAATCGGGTCAGGTCAGGAATGAAGCAGCCCTAAACTTTCATTGAAATGCTTGAAGGGTAGCGGAGGGGAGGAATGCTCGAGATAAACTCTGATGCGATACTTCTGTCCATTCTTGGGCGTGCTCACTTTCAATCAAGGTGGTTTTTATGCTTATAGGAGTAGTCGGGAAGAGCAACGTTGGAAAAAGCACATTTTTCAAGGCTTCAACTCTTGCGAATGTGGAGATAGCCAACTATCCCTTTGTGACGATAAAACCCAATCAGGGAATGGGCTTTGTAAAGATGCCTGACCCTGCCAGGGAATTCGGCAAGACATCAAATCCCAGAGAGGGCTTTGTTCTCGGCAAATGGAGATTTGCGCCTATTGAGATGATTGATGTTGCAGGCCTGGTGCCTGGAGCCCATGAAGGCAAGGGAATGGGCAACCAGTTTCTCGACGACCTGAGACAGGCGCATGCATTGATACACGTCATTGACGCAAGCGGAATGACCAACGAGAACGGAGAGCCTCTCGCAACTCCGTCTTACAATCCTGCCAATGATGTCTTATTTCTCGAGGATGAGCTTGATTATTGGTATTTAGGAATATTAAACAGGGGATGGGAGAGATTTGCCAGGACAGTCCAGCAGGAGCACACCCATATCGCAAAGGCTCTTGGCAAGCAATTATCAGGCCTTGGTGTTGATGAAGAAATGGTCAATAAAGTCATAACAAAGCTTGGACTGCCTGTTGAAAGGCCGATGGAATGGAGAGAAAAAGATCTTTTGAGCATTGCGCAGGAATTGAGAATAAAGACAAAGCGCATGATTATCGCTGCAAACAAAATAGACACAAAAAGCGGCATGCAGAATTATGAAAGACTAGTCAAGGAATTCCCTGACAGGATAATCCTTCCCTGCAGCGCAGAGTCTGAGCTGGCTCTGAAAGAGGCTGCAAAGCACGGGCTGATTGATTATGTTCCTGGCGAAAAGGATTTTAAAATAACAGATGAGACAAAGCTGAGCGAAGGCCAGAGAAAAGCATTGGATTTCATAAAAGAGAATGTTCTCCAGAGCTCCGAATACGGAACAGGAGTGCAGGCAATCCTCAATGCAGCAGCATTTAAGCTTCTTAAGATGATAGCGATATTCCCTGGCGGAGTCGGCAAATTAGAGGACAGCAAAGGAAACGTGATTCCTGACTGCTTTCTGATGAAAGACGGAAGCACTGCATTGGATTTTGCATTCAAGCTGCACACCGATTTCGGCAATAACTTTATCCGTGCAATCGACGTGAAGACAAAAAGGACTGTTGGAAAAGACCATCTTCTGAAAGACGGCGACATTGTCGAGATTGTCAGTGGGAAATAAAGATGATGAAAATTAATCTTATATGTTGTCATCAATAAATTTATATAATACTATCCTTCTTTTGGTTAAATGAACAAAACTGAAATAACCAGGATATTCAAGAAAGAATTGAATACAAAAGCGAGCTCAATAATTGATAAATCCAAAGGAGTCAATCAGGAAGTCAAAATTGTAGAAACTGATAGCGGAAAATTCGTAATCAAAGTCCCTCATAATGAAAAAGACAAGATACTCAAAGAGGTTATTGGAACAAAGCTTTGTTCAAAAAAAAGCGTCCCTGTACCGGAAATTATTTTCTTCAATGAAACAATGCTTATCGAAACTTACATTGAAGGCGCAGACCTGGACGACCTGAAAACTTCAAAGAAAAACTTTGAGCAAATATATCTTGAAATCGGAAAATTAATAAGAAAAATGCATTCAATCGCAGGGACCGGCTTTGGCTCTGTGAACAGCAATAAACTAATAGGAAGATTCAAGACACAAAAGGAATCTAACGAAAGTTGGGTTTTCAAAGAAATTGAACGCCTAGAAAAAACAAAACATTACCCGGAAGAAGATTTAAACAGAATCAAAAAATTCTACAATGAAAACAAACATATATTGAGAACTAGAAAATCAGTCTTACTCCATTCTGATATCACGGACTCAAATATCGTCATAAAGAATAACAAAGTTTCAGCATTTATCGATTTTGGCGATTTATCAGCAGGGCCTGCAATGCAGGATTTTGCATTCATATATATCGACCATTTCGGGGATTACAAGTTTGAGAAACTTCTTGAAGGATATGGAAAGCACAATATAGAAGAGATAAGATTTTATGCATTCTGCTGGATGATCTGGCTTCTTGCTTCAAAAATTGAAAAAAAAGAATTCGATAAAAAGTTCAGGCGCATGAAAACCCTGTTTCACAATATATGGAATCCTTAAAGACGGCGACATTGTCGAGATTGTCAGTGGGAAATGAATATAATGAAAAAATCCATCACTGCACCATTCCATATTTCTTGTTCTTTGCAGTCATCTTAAGAAAATATCTAAGTCTTGTTTTAAAAAACTCGGGCCGGGCCCTGGCTGATTCTATCCAGCCAATACGGATGCGCTTGTAGGATTCGGGAAATTCCTGAAAGTTTTCCCAGGTTTTTTTATCCTGCTTTAAGGCATTAAGTATGTCAGGAGCAATTTTTAGCTTTGCATTGCATTCAGATTCATCAAAGACATGCCTGACAGCAGCAAGACCGAAAGCAGTCATCTTTTTTTGCCCTATCAGACGGCAAATGCGTTCTTTATTTGCTTGAGAAAGGCTACTTTTAGAATTCCTTGGAGTAAACCTCTGAGCAAACCGTTCTTCATCTACTTTTTTCACAGTGCTGTCTATCCAGCCATAGCAGAGCGCCTCTTCAACAGCATCGTTGTATGGGATTCTTGGTTTGCCAGATGATTTTCTGCAATAGATAAGCCAGATCTCCTTTTCTTTATCATGATTTTTAGCAAGCCATGAACGCCATTGCTTTCTGCTGACAACATAGATTGTTTTGCCTATATTCATATTTTATTGAGATGGCAAACGAAATATATAAAACATTCGCCGGAAAAAGAGAAGGCGGATTGAAACTAATCAGCGTTTTGCGATATATGGCATTAATGAAAGATTAAGAGATAGTCGGCGGGAAATGAATTGATAGTGAACAAGAAGCGTGAAGGCTTGGGAGAATGCTAAACTCCAAAAACCGCAAAATTTATATATTTGCACACATTACACATCTTTTTACATAATGTACGAGGTTTGATATTATGACAACAATGACATTGGCGATACCATCTGAACTAAAGAGCAGAATGGGCGGGTTTCCGGAGATGAATTGGTCTGAAATAGCGAGGCAGGCGTTTGCGCAGCGAATAAAAGACATGGAATTCTTAAGAGAGTTCAAAAAAAACAGCACACTAACAGAGGCAGATGCACTAAAGATGGGCGCTGAATTAAACAAGAGATTAGCAAAAAAATATAAAGCATAAAATGGAACTGGTCATAGATGCGAACATACTTTTTGCAGCATTAATCAAAGATAGCACAACATCAGACCTGCTGTTTAAAAACACGCTTTATGCTCCGGAATTCATCTTAGAGGAATTCAAAAAGTATAAAGAAGAATTAATAACAGGAGAGGGAGTATCACAACACCTGGAATTAAACATAATCAACAATGCACATGGAAGAACTGCCTGAAGATTGGAATAAACAATTCCATTTTGTTAAAATAAGACCCATTCCTAAAAAATTTGCCGAAAAATTATTTCCTAAAGAAGAATTGGTTGGTCATATCTGGCCGACTAACAATTGGGTAGAGGTTCATTGTTTTGAAAAAAAAGAAATTAAATGCGAATTCACAGTTTGTGAGCAAAATTGCACAGTTAATATTGAAACAGAGACAAATACCACGCCCCATCAGATGATGAAATTATTCGAGTCTGTAAATACATATTTTCATAACAGAAAAAAATCGTTTATAATTTCAAGAAAAAAGGTTTTCTTTGGCTCATCTAATATTATTTATTGCGATCCTTCTAAAGAAGATATCGGAAGATGGAAAGAATGGCATCCCGATAATAAATATTTGACTTTTTTTGAGGGCAATGAAAAAGAATGGTATTTCGGAGAAACTCATCAAGGAGAATTATTCGTACAAAAAATTGAAGGTAAATCTCTCGGACCCATGGAACACATAGATGAGAACTTTCTTCGCTTTTAACTTCCCAATAACCCAATCTCTCTCACTTTTTCACAAACCACGGCAACAGAATGCTTGTCCTTTTTTTGTAGAGCTTGTATTCCCCAACACTGCCCCACTTCCTGTCTGCACCAGCCTCAAGCTTTGGCAGGCCTGAAACAAAGATTATCAAAAATGCGATATACACAGGGCTTATCAGCGAGATAATTCTCAAATCAGGAGTCAGCGATGAAAAGCAGTAGAGATACACACCTATCCAACACAATATCTCGCCAAAATAATTCGGATGTCTCGAGTATTTCCACAATCCTGTTGCAATCCACTTGTCTTTATTCTCTGGTTTCTTGATAAAGCGGTATTTCTGCATGTCTGAAACAGCCTCGACAACAAAGCCAGCAAGCCACAGGATAAAGCCTGCTATTGTCGAAACTGCGATATTCGAGTCTGAAAGAATAAAAAACTGCACAGGGAGCAATATAATCCAAACACTGGCTCCCTGAATAAGCCAGAAAAACAGGAACTTTGAAAAGCTCTCTCTTATGCCGTCGAATCTCTTGTCTTTTTTTATCTTTCTTATTCTCAAAAACAGATAAACAGCAAGCCTGAGCCCCCAAAAAACAACCATCAGGAGCAGAATGTTTTTGTGAGCGTTGTAGATAGAATTTTTCCTGAAAAAGAACATAGCAACAGTCAAGATTATGAAAGTCAAGCCATAAGATATGTCTGTTAGCTTGTCTGTCTTGAAAATAAAGGCAGGGATGAACATAATGATCTGTATTGCAAGAGAAATAATCAGAGCATACAGTATCTCAATCATTTTCCTTTATTCTTTTTCTGAAAGAAGAGCAGGTACAATATGGGCAGTATTCCTATTGTGTTGAATATGAATATGCAAATATACCAACCTAACTGGTTGTTTCTGCCTGCCTTCCATAATGCAATGCCTTTCCAGATAGCCTCCCATATCATCAAAGGGATAAGGGCGGCATACAGCCATAAAGGTAATGTTTCAAGCGCCATGAATCATTCATCAGCATCAAACTTTATAAAAGTTGCGGAAACCCACACCAAACTGCCTCGCACATGGCCTGCGGAGAGGAATAAGATCGGATATAGAAAAATATATATTATCGCGCAAAAACATCCTGTGCATGATTGCAGGCGTTGATTATATCGGAGTAAGCATAGTGTTTGCCTGTCATGACGGAAAAGGCAATTATCTTTTGCACAAAAGATCAGATAACTGCAGGGACGAGCATGGTAGATGGGACTGCGGCAGCGGAGAACTCGAGTTTGGCGAAAATGTTGCAGACACACTGAAAAAAGAGATAAAAGAGGAATTCTGCACAGATGTCTTAGATTATGAATTTCTAGGATTCAGAGATGTCCACAGAACACACCAAGGCAAAAAAACACACTGGATCGCCATTGACTTCAAGGTGCATATCGACAGAAACAAGGTAAAAAATGGAGAGCCGAAAAAGTTTGAAAAGCTTGGGTGGTTTAAAATTGGCGATTTGCCTGAACCAAGGCACTCACAGCTTCCGGAATTTCTGGATAAATATGAGAGCAATCTAAGAGGTTGAATGCAGTTTTAAAGCAGAAATCTCACAAACAATAAAATTAATAAACCTCACACCCAACTCTTATGCCATGGCAGACAAAAAGTTTTTGCAGGAGCTGACAAGCTTTTGCCAGCAAAGAGGCCTTTTCTGGGGCCCTGAGCCAGAGATTTATGGCGGCCTTGCAGGATTCTACACATTCGGCCCTCTTGGAAAACTGTTAAAGAACAGAGTGGAGAATAGTATAAGAAAGACCTTTCAAAAATACGGGTTCTGGGAAGTCGAATGCCCGACTGTGATGCCCAAAGAAGTCTGGGAGGCATCAGGCCATTTAGGAGGATTCTCTGACCCAATAATTATCTGCTCAAAATGCAAGGCCATGTTCAGGGTTGACAGCCTTATAGAAGAGCATGAGCCAGACTATAAAGGAGCTGATTATCTCGACAAAATCAAAGAGCTGAAGCTCAAATGCCCTTCATGCAAATCAGACTTTACCATGGAGATAAAAAGGCATAATCTCATGATGAAGACAACAATAGGCCTTGACAAAGAGGCATACAACAGGCCCGAAACAGCAACAACAACCTATCTTCCTTTTCCAAGATATGCAGATTATTTCAGGAAAAAACTTCCTTTTGCAGTCTTTCAGATAGGAAAGGCATACAGAAATGAGATAAGCCCAAGACAGTATCTTTTCAGGATGAGAGAGTTTACCCAGGCAGAGGCTCAGATATTCCTGTTCAAGGATCAGAAAGACGAGTTCGAGCAGTACGATGATGTGAAAAATGAAAAGCTTCCATTGCTGCCCTCTTCAGCCCAGGAGAAAACGCACGAGCCAATAAGCATCAGCGTTGAGGAAGCCTGCAAAAAAAAGCATTTCAAAAACAAAGCCTATGCATTCGCAGTGTTTCTCGCATATAACCAGTTCAGAAACCTCGGCATTCTGGAGCGCAACATCAGATTAAGGCAGCACAAGGATGATGAAAAGGCATTTTATGCAGATGATGCATGGGATATTGAGATAAAATTCCAGAGCTTTGGATGGCTCGAGGTCTGCGGAATCCATGACAGGACCGATTATGACCTGACACAGCACGCCAAATTCTCAGGGGCAAAGCTTGAGCTGATGAACGAGAAAACCCAGAAAAAAGAGGCTCCTCAGGTCATTGAGATAGCCTTTGGAAGCGACAGGCCCACATTTGCAATCGTTGACAACTTCTATGACAAAAAGTTAATAGATGAGGGAAAAACAATGTTCAAGCTTCCCTATCACATTGCTCCGATCCAGGCTGCAGTATTTCCGCTGATGAAAAAGCCAGAGCTCACCGCAATAGCAAAAAAAATCTTTGAAGACCTCATGGTTGACTCTGTGTGCGAATACGATGATTCTGGCTCAATAGGCAAGAGATACCTGAGGGCTGCAGAGAAAGGAATTCCTTTCTGCATAACAATAGACTATCAGACTGTCGAGGACAACACAGTAACTATAAGAGACAGGGATACAGAGAAACAGATAAGAATTAAGATTGCTGGTCTGAAAGACATACTCAAGGGACTGTTAAATGGGGAGAAGCTTGAAAAGCACGGCAGCATCATAAAAGGGAATGCGAGCGCAGAATAAAAATAAGGGTGCGTTTAAAATGTAGGTTAGCACCATTATTGTGAATGCCATTCTTTTATATGAAATAGAATTGACAGAGGGGTTGCTCTCCCTCAACCCTTATCAGGTTTGACCGCGCTAGGCGACATTCAATACTGCGTATTGAAGTCCCCTGAATGGAACTCATCCGCTCTTTGTGCTGTTCCGATTTGGAATAGCACGATCGCATTGATAACAAAAACCGCGGGTTTTTGGAACAACTAAATCCACAGGATTTAGTGGGACAAGAACCTTTTGTTCTTGGAACGAGAAATTCCAAAGGAATTTCACGTAAAGGCGCGTCTTATCGGGAGATGTCAATGCCGAAAAAACATCTTGGCATGAGCCGGTGCTAACCCTCCGCTTAGGAGATTTTAAACGCACCCTAAAAATAAGAAAAAGTTATATTCTTGTTTTCTTCACAACCATCTTTTCCTTCTTAAGCTTGCTAAGAATCTCTTTTCTCGTCAAAAGCTTGTTTTTTGCACCGTGGTGAGTAATGACGCTCTCAGAGTTTATCATCGCCATCTTAAGGCAAGTGTCGATAGGTTTTCCCAGAATAAGCCCTGCGACAAATGTCGAGGCAAAGGCATCTCCGGCTCCTGTTGTCTCAACAACCTTGAGGTTCTTGCTTGCATTAAGATGATACGCTGTTTTCCCGTCATAAATGGATGCGCCATTCTTGCCGTCGGTAATGCCGACTGCTATAAACTTTTTTCCGCAGAAAAACAGTTTTTTCAAAAGAATGCGAGTATTTTCTTCTCTGCTCTTTAGCAAGAGTTGAGCCTCTTCCTTGTTGAGTACGAGAAGATCTGTCAGGCCAAGCATTTTCTTAAGGGCTTTCTTGCCTTTTTTAGCCTGATAATCCGAAGGGTTAAACGCGACCTTTATTCCGCACATGGCTGCAAATTCAGCAAGCCTTTCCATCGCATAGAAGCTTTTGCCTATGAGGCTTGAAAAATAAAACCATTTTGCACTGAAATTATTCTTTGAAATCCTGCTAAACTCGAGGTAATCGCTTGCCTCCTTGTAGACAAGCAAGGTTCTGTCATGGCCGATGCTGTCAAGCACTATTGAGGTGTTTGTCTTTTGCTTTCCCCTAGTGCCTATAAAAGAAACATTTTCTTTTTTCAGTTCAGCTATTATCTTATCGCCTTCATTGTCCTGGCCGATATTGCCGAGGTATGCTGTTCTAAAGCCGAGCCTGCTAAAAGAAACTGCTGTGTTTGTGCCTCCTCCTCCAGTTGTGTAATCGATTGTGTTCAGGAGTATTTTATCGCCTGCAGGATAAGAGATGAAACACTGCTTACCTTTTTTGCCTTTTATGCAGAGAAACCTGTTCTTGTCTGTATAGGCGAATATATCTATTGTTGCAGAGCCGATTGCTATCACATCGAACATAGTTATGCTGAAAATAAAGAATATTTAAATCTATTTATTATAGAGGATGCGTTTAAAATGTAGGTTTGCACCATTATTGTGAATGCCATTCTTTTATATGAAATAGAATTGACAGAGGGTTGGCCCCTTCGGGGAGTTGTCAATGCCTGAAAAAACATCTTGGCATGAGCCGGTGCTAACCCTCCGTATAGGAGATTTTAAACGCACCCAAATATAGACATCCAGAGCCGTCATCATGCACTGCGCTTCTATTCAGGCTTCATGAATGGAAAGAATATAACGTCTCTTATTGAATCCTGCTGTGTAAGAATCATTACCAGCCTGTCAACTCCGAGGCCGTAGCCTGCTGTCGGAGGCATGCCTATCTTCAGCGCATTCACAAAATCCTCATCCATCGGCATTGCTTCAGAATCTGTTCCTTTTCCAAGAAAGACTGCCTGCTCTTTAAGCCTTTCCTCCTGCTCGACAGGATCGTTGAGCTCATCATAGGCCTTGACTAATTCAGAGCCGTCAATCAAAAGCTGGAATGTGTTTATCTTGCTTTTGTCCTCTTCATTTCTCTTGGCAAGAGGAATCATCTGTACAGGGTAGTGTGTTAAAAAAGTCGGTTGTATTATATCCGGCCTCACAATCCTCTTGTAGAGCTCATCAAGCAGAGCAGCATAGTGCGTTTTTCCCTTGATATCAAGAGCCTTCAGCTTTTTCAAGACAATCTCGTTTTTAAGCTTTTCATAGTCATTTGCCTTGTTAATATCTATGCCTGTTTTCTCAAGCACAATATCCCTGAACTTAATTCTCTTGAAGGGCATTTTCAGGCTTATCTTTTTTCCGCCGTATTCAATGGACTGCGGGATATTGAGTTTTTTCATCAGCCTTTCAAGCAGCTGCTCTGTCATTTTCATCAGTTCATTATAATCTGCGTAGGCATAATAAAATTCAAGCATAGTGAACTCTGGATTGTGGAATGCATCAATGCCCTCGTTTCTGAAATTCTTGCAGATTGTAAAGACCTTTTCAAATCCACCCACAACAAGCCTTTTAAGGTAAAGCTCTGGAGAGATGGAGAGGAAAAGATTTATGTTAAGTGCATTCATGTGAGTGGTGAACGGCCTGGTCATTGCTCCGCCATAGACTGACTGCAGAAGAGGAGTTTCCACCTCAAAAAAGCCATTTTCTTTCAGAAAGCCTCTTATCTCGTCAATAATAACGGCTCTTTTTTCAAAAACCTGCTTTACTTCAGGATTTACAACAAGATCAAGATACCTCTGCCTGTATCTCATTTCCTTGTCTTTTAATCCGTGGAATTTTTCAGGCAAGGGCTTCAATGATTTCGAGAGCAGCAAATATTTGCCGACATCAACAGTCAATTCTCCTGTCTTTGTGCAGAAGATTATCCCCTGAACGCCTATGAAATCTCCTATGTCGAGCTTTTTCAGGAACTCATAGCACTCTTTTCCGATTGCGTCCTCTTTAAATGACAATTGGATCTTTCCTGAAGAATCCTGAAGCTGAGCAAATGTAAGCCGGCCCATGCCCCTGACTGCCATGATTCTTCCGGCAACAGAAACAGAATCGCTTGTGACCTCATGGGGCTTTAGAGAGGCATACTTGCTCCTAAGCTCTGAGGCGCAATTCTTTTTTTCATAACTGTGAGGATAAGGCGCAATGCCCAATTTCCTGATGTCTTCAAGCTTTCTCAGCCTCTCCTGGACAAGCCTGTTCTCATCTTTCTGTTCAGCATTTTTCTCCTGTTCTTTCATGATACTTGCCAAATAGAAAAAGCAGGTATTAAAATCTTTTGGAAAAAACAGTTTTTATTTTAAAATGCAGGCAAACCAAAAGATTTATTAACATGCTTTCCCCCACAACAACAGGGGAGGGATTAGAGAAATGGGTCTTGTTAAGTCTAGCATTATGTTCCTCGGAACTGCAGGCGATATTATTGTCGCTGGGAAACAGCTGCGCTCTTCAGGAGGCATAGTTCTCACTCTTGAAAACAACCAGTTCCTTCTCGACCCTGGCCCAGGCTGCCTCAACAATGCAGCAAAACTTAACATAAATCTCAGAGAAACAATCGCGATATTCTCAAGCAACATGGATATTCTGCTGTCAAATGATGTCAATGCTGTTGTTGCAGCCGCAACACTTAATGGCATGGACAGGACAGGAGTCTTTATAGGGGCGAAAAGCGTGACTGAGGGAGAAAACCAGGAGCAGCCAGTCCTGATGCCGAGATACAAGGCCATGATGGAAAAGGTGATCACTATTTCTCCGAATTCAAAGATGGGCATCAATGACATTGATATTTATTCGACTCCTACAAAAACATCTGACAAGACAGCAGTAGGCTTTAAATTCACAGCAAGCAACTTCACAGTAGGGTATACGGGCTGCACCGAATTAACAGACCAGCTCATTGAAAGCATGAAAAACTGCGACATCCTGATAATCAACTGCAAAAACCCTGCCGATGTAAATGAAGAGGGGCAAATGAATATTGCTGACGCCATCACGCTTGTAAAAGCCGCATCACCAAGGCTGGTTATCCTGACTTACTTTGGCAAAAAGATGATTGATGCAAACCCGCTTGCAGAGGCGCGTGAAATAAAATCGATAACTAATGTGCAGGCTATTGCGGCAAATGACGGATTAATTATAGACCCGACAAACTATGCTCTCGGCCGCGGCCCAAAAAGAAAAGATGATGGTTTTGAAAGGCACACTGATGCTGGAATACAAACTGATACTGCAAACACAAATAAAGCAGCTGCCGAAGAAACACAGACAACATTTGATGAGCCTGCAAAAGACCAAAGCGAATAGGCGGCCAGACAAAAACCTGCTATTCTCCATAAGTTCTATCAGAACAATTTGATTTTCGCAGGTATATGAACCATATCCCCCGCCAGGGAACTGACGGCGACGGCAGAGTTCTAGAATTCTTCTTTTTTGAAAAAAAAACGACCCCGGAGGGATTTGAACCCTCATCAACCGGTTGCACCAATGCAGGCGTAATTGTAAGCGCTCTCGCACATACCGAAGCCGATCGCACTGGTCCAGGTTATGCTACGGGGCCTTGAGTTGCTGCCGGCAGATTTTATCGGCGGCAAATATAGAAAAATCAATCGGATTTAAAGAATTTTCGGTAGAAATGTGTTCTTAAGAAAAAAAAATTGGAATAAAAAAAATAAAAAGTTTAATTATCGAAGAATTATCTCTTCTTTGCTTTCTTCTTTGCTTTCTTAACTGTTTTCTTTGCCTTCTTTACTTTCTTCTTTGCAGCCATATATAGCACCTCATCAAATTTTTAATTAATTATTTTCATTTATTAATAAATTTTGTTTATTTAAAGGTTTCGGTTTTTATGGCTGTTTGATTGCTAAGAATCTACAAAAAAAAATTCCGGGAATAAATAATGCAAAAACAATTCCCTGAATGCCGCAATCTGCTGATTCGGAATGATTCATCGGCGAGAAAAACATCCGGGCAGATAAGGCGGAAAAAGAGAAAAGCAAAGAAAAAATAAAAAAAATAAAAAAATATTCGCTTGACTGCTTATTTCTTTGCCAAAGCAAAAACAGACTTTAATGCCACAATCACGGTCGCAGGCACGAACAAAAGAAGCATTCCGTGCAACAGCATACTGACAAACGGTATCATCTGGAACATGCTTGCGCCGAAAAACGAAACTAAAACAAGCACGAGTCCTGCTGTCAAGAATGGCATTACTTCTCTATCAGAGATGTTCAAGAGTCCGACAATAAGTCCTATTATGAACAGCACCCACGCTGCCCAAATTGGGAATCCTGCATTTGGCATAAAAATAGCCAGTATTAATGCAAGAACTACTGCGAGAACTACTCCAATCAGAAAAGCCCACGCTCCTAAGGCATTATCTTTCTTTACCATACTATTTCACCCCCTTTAAAATAAGATTTATAGGGAAAGACCTTAATTTTCGTTACTTCAAGTCTTTGCCTATATTCCAGAAAAATTTAATCTCGTTTCCGAAGATTAAAATCTTCTGATTTAACTATGAATTACTGAGATTAATAGTATATAAATCTTTCGAAAATTTCACACAATCAAGAGTCAAAGCACGACGATAGAACATAAAGGGGAAAAAATCGAGTATCCCGCATAATAGTGAAATTTTTCACAAGAAAAAAAAATAAAAAAAGAACAACAGATTATTCAAGAACAAAAAATTATTCTTCAGAGTCCTTTTCATCCTCGCCGAAATCTTCAGAATCCATTGAGTCATCATAATTCTGCTCTTCCTCTTCTGCCTCAGGTTCTTCAGACTCCTGCTCGGATTTGCCTGCGGACTCCTGCTTTGCAGGCGCACCTTTTGATACCACTTCTGCAAAGCCTACTTTGTTAAGCACTCTTGTCACTTTCACCCTGACTTCGTCGCCTGAACGGGTGCTTGGTACAAAGAGCACAAAACCCTTTACTCTTGCAATGCCGTCACCTTTTTCACCGACAGCCTCTATCTTTACATCAAACTCTTCGCCCTCTGTTACAGGACGCGCCATTGGTTTGTTATCAAATCTTTTATTCATCATATTAAAAAACCCCTGATTGGATTATCTGCTTGATAAAAATCTCTTATTATTTAAAAATATTTGTCTTTTTAGGGCCCTGCCCGCGGCCTCTTTGTGGCGCACGCTCGCCTCGACTTACTTATCCATTGTAATCCGGTTTATAGAGCGCGTTATCATTAATTTTCAGACATGCAAAAATATCTGTATCATAGAAAAGTTTTCTGATATGAACGTAAATGATGTTTTACAATCAAGGTTCACTCGGCGCCACAAACAAGCAGCAGCCTGTTTTTAGTGTGCAGAAATCAAAACTTCAATTTTCTTCTGAAGGTTTAGAATCGCCTTTTTTGCTATCGGGACTGTCTTTTTCTTCCTTATTCTCTTCCTTTTTCTCTTCAGAAGAATCCATCTTTGACATTAACTTGTCTTTCAGGGACTCATCCTTCTTTTTCTCCTGCTTCTTAAAATCGACATATTTGTGGCCGAACAACTCTGCCTTTGCGACTTCATCTTCTTTGACAACAGTTATCTTGATATGGTGCGGGGGGTTTTTGATGCCGTGCTTCCACAATTCCTCGTTGAGATGCTTGCCGAGCTTTACATCCTCGCACTTCATATGCCTCTGGAGGAATTTCCTCAGAACACTGGCCGCCTTGGTTGTCCTCTCATAACGCGGGGTAGTGGCAAAGCCTCTGCGCAAAGGAACATTATATGTTCTTTCAATTTTTTCAGATTGTTTTTTTTCAGCCATACCAGATGCCCCTCAGATCATGCCTTGGTCTTTATCCTTCTCCAGCTTCTCTTCACATGAGTGTGCCGTCCAGGATGGACCCTTCTGCCTGGGCCATAGATTTTCATCACAGTCCAGAAAGGAGCCCATCTTGTTCTTCTCCCAAGCTTTGCAAGCCTGAGTTTTCTGCTTAAATGAATGAATCTTGACACTGTGTTCACCTATCAGTTTTTGGATTTTCAAATGATTTTTTAGCCATCGATGTTAAAAGTTCTTTTCCTTTTTGGGTTAAAGCCCTTCCTTTTCTTCCGTTGACAGAGACCTGCTTCACAAGCCCCTCCTTTTCATACTGCTGAAGAATCAGCCTGATAATCTTTCCAGACCCTTTTCTGAAATGTGCCGGCGTATAGCCATTGTTCTTTTTTCCGCCGTATTTGACTCTTAATTTCGAAACACCAATCGGGCCGAGTTTCCAAATAGCCCTCAATACTGCGGCTGCCCTGACAAACCACCAGTCCCCTCTCACAGGAGGCTTTTGCTTGGATGTGCCGGTCTTTACAATGTGAGCCCACTCTGGAGCCTGCACAATATTCTTTTCCCGCAGCTCAACAGCGAGTGTTTCAATCAATTCTCTTGAATCTGCATCGCCAATCATTAATTAATCACCTTTGACACAAATGATGTGTTTTGAACATAAATGTAATATGCAATGATGCCGATTGTAACCTTTACTCTCGACAAAAAATTTACAGAACCTCTAAACCGATAAAGAGAAAACCTAATTTGTTTATAAAGGTTGCGGTCGGGGTTTGTCCTCCAAATACTTATCACAAAGTCTTTTCAATTTGTTGGCTTTCACAATCAGCTCATTGCTTTCAAGCCGCTTTACCTCATATAGTGATACAAAGGCATTGTAAAGCGCACGATCCTTTAAAATCTCCACTAATTGCTCTTTTATCCACTTATCGTACGAAATAGGATAAATCCTGTTCTTCATGAATAACACCTGTAAAAACTCTTTGGAAGCATCGTTAAACCTCTTGAATGCGGCAAAATACAAACCGCGTTTAACATATAAAGGAACATGATTTAGATTGTTGTAAAGGTGCTTTTTTGCATCAGCAAGTCTCTTTTCTCTCAATTTTTCAGAGTAATAAGGAATATACTTGCTGCGCAGCTTTGCAAAATAATTGTTTTTGTCAAGAAGAGCCACAGAATAAATGAAAATATTGCCGATTTCCAATTCGAAATCATCAGGGCCCTGAGTCCAGCTTCTTTTCCTCTGAATAATATTACCATCAGTAATGTGCAAGTCTATGTGAGAATAAACTCCTGCTTTTTTAAGATTCTTAAACTCATTAATTTTTGTATAGAGGAATTCAAACTTCTTCCTGACAATATTCACATCTTTTTTATGTTTAAGTATCAGGCAAAGATCCAAACAGGAATCTTTTGATGCCTTGCCTCTTGCACACGAGCAATTCAAAAGAATAGACATTACACGTGCGTCTTTCCCAAAAATTTCCACAAATTTTTTTGCAGCGTTCTGATGCAATGCTGTTGGGTAATATTTCATTCTAAACTTGAATTTGCTGGATTTATATAGTTTATTCATACATTTAATTAAAAAATTATTAAACCAATAGATTTTTATAGAAATTCTTTTTGCTCATATCAAGGTGTGATATGGCTGAGAAGACAACAAAGCTTGAAGAATTCAGTGAAACAGGCTCTGCAAACAAGCATACCAAGGCGCATGAGCTTGCTAAAAAGCAGAGAGATATCTCGATAGCAGAGTTTTTTGAAAAAAACAGGCATCTTCTCGGTTTTGACAATCCAAGAAGGGCATTGCTCACAGCTGTGAAAGAGGCTGTTGACAACTCACTGGATGCGTGCGAAGAGGCCGGAATACTGCCTGAAGTCTCTGTCGAACTTATCGAGATGGGAGAAAACAGGTTCAAGGTGATTGTTGAGGATAATGGCCCGGGAATACTGAAAAGCCAGATTCCAAAAATATTCGCAAAGCTGTTGTACGGCTCTAAATTCCATTCTTTGAAACAGGGCAGGGGACAGCAGGGCATTGGCATAAGCGCAAGCGTGATGTATGGCCAACTGACAACCGGAAGGCCTGCTAAGATACTGTCAAAGATAAGCAAGGATGAACCAGCGCATTATTGCGAGCTAAAGATTGACACTTCAGCAAACAAGCCAGAGATTCACGACGAATCAACAAAGGAGTGGGACAAGGAGCACGGCACAAAGGTTGAAATCGACATTGAGGGAGTTTATCTCAAAGG
>JAZDFJ010000062.1:0-8074 GCA_043807995.1 Candidatus Woesearchaeota archaeon | reverse complement strand
AGACAACCGCCATTTTGATCCCTATGCTGATGATAAAGACTATGAAGGCACATTTACTCCGAGAAGTGAATGGAAGAAAAAAAGAAGCTGAGAGCCTTATAGGAGCTAAAACCTAAATTGACATTCTCCAAAAAAAATGATCACAAGCAAATTATTCGGATTTCCAGCTGAAGAAGGATTGTTTGATACAGTTATTGGCATATTAACAAAACAGTATGGCTTGGTTGCAAACAAAGGGTGGTGGCCTACAACCGAATATCAAAGAGTTCTGGTTTGGGAAGATGAAAGAGGAATTGGAAGATATCGGGTTCATTGTTTTAGAAATCAAAAATGGAAAATTACTGGTGATGACAGAAGATATGATCAATTCCATTTTCGGTATTGGGTGTGTGAAGCAAGGTTTGATAGAGAAGTGTTTTCCAGGGACCCTATGAAAGAACCATTGCAAATAGTTCTCGCATTATCTGAAAACAGATTTGAAGCGCCTCATGCTTTTCTTGAAATCAGTGTTGAAGAGATTGAAAAGAGAGTTTTGGAGGAAAAAGCAAGGAGACTCTTGGTAGAAAAAGAACAAGCAATCAAAGCTAAATAAATCTCACTTCGAGCGCTCTCTCTGCTCATCATACATCTTCTTTATTCTGGAAAGCTTTTCAATGTCATTGATTCCCCTGTCGTCCCTTATCTTGGCAAGCCTTGGGAATCTCAGTGCAAAGCCTGAGCTGTATGTCGGGCTTTTCTGTATCTCCTCAAACTTGATTTCAATAACAATCTCTGGCTTTATAGTTGCAATCTTGCCTTTTTCCTCAATAATAAAGGGTTTCAGGAGTTTTGTAAGCTCTTCAAAAGTCGCTCCTCCAGATTCTTCAAGCTCTTTAAAGCCAGTGCCAACTCTGCCGATTTCAAGAAATCTTCCGTCATCATCCTGGCAGGCGAGTATAAAAGAGGTTAGCCAGCCTGCTCTTTTGCCAGTGCCCCACTCTGCTCCGACAATGCCCAGGTCAAGGGTTTCCATGACAGGCTTTATCTTTATCATATAGCCTACTCTTGCTCCTGGCTTGTAAGGCGAATCCTTGTTCTTCATCATCACACCTTCATTGCCTGCATCAAGGCTTTTCTGATAAAACTCCTCTGCCTCTTTCATATCAGCAGTGATAAGATGCTGTGCAAGGACCAGCTCGTGCTTTTTCTCCTTGATTATTTTCTTCAAAGTCTGCCATCTTTTTTCATAAGGCTCTGAAATCATATTTGCGCCGTTATAATATAGAATGTCAAAAACATTCAGCTCAACAGGAAGAGTCTTGGCCATCTCAGAGATATTATATTTCCTCCTTATCCTTTGCGAGATATTCTGAAAAGCAACATATTTTCCGGTTTTCCTGTCAAAGCCTACTGCCTCACAGTCAAGGATAAAGCTTTTTCCGTCAACATAATTTCTGACAAAATCAACAACCTCAGGGAATTGCTTTGTTACAGGCTCCAGTCTTCTTGTGAAAAGCTCAATTTTTTCCTTTCCAGAATCCTGAAACTTGTGAGCCTGTATTCTGAAACCATCATACTTGAACTCAATTACTCCAGGTTTTCCAACCCTTTCAAATCCCTCTGCAATCGAGCTCTCCTTTGGAGCAAGCATCACCTTTACAGGAATGCCTGGCATAACCTCTAATTTTTCCAATTCATGCAGGCCTTTTACTGCAGCCTCTGCAACAACAGCGAAATCATTGGTCCGGTCATAGGCTGTCTGCACAGCAGCTGTCATATTATTGTAAGCCTCCCTGTCTTTTGGCTCAAAATTATTGAGCTCTTCATCATAAGAATAGTCTTTGTCAGAAAAAAGAAACGCCCGCGCAATAGCGTCTCTCAAAGTCCCTGCGCCAATGCCGACTCTCAAGTCCTCGATTACAGTTCTCACAATATACTTGGCCTCTTTTGGCTCTGCGCTTGTCAAGAGCTCTGCAATAAGCCCGACTTTTTTGTCAACAGTGCCCTCGCCCTCCAATTCTGCAAGCTTTTTCAGGTTGTCGAAAACCTTTTTAACAGTCAGGTTGTGGCTGAACAGAGTATTCTGCGACTTTTTTTTCACCAGATTAAAAGCAACAGTTCCTATGTCGCCTGTCTTTTTCCACTCATCCTCCACAGCAGAGGCAGAGCTTCCTGTTGCAGTGCTTATCGCCTTGATAACAAGCCTTGCAGCCACGCCCAGTTTCTGGGTGCTCCATTCAGGGAACAATCTTCCCTGCAAAAGCAGGATAACCTGCCCGATATTCTCTTTATCAGTGTGTTTCAGAAAGTCAGCAATCAGGGCAGTCTTTGCAAGCCTTTTTGTTGTGGAATCTATCTGCTCGTAAAGCCCGACAAGTTTTGAGTAATCCATAACCTATTGTGCTGTCTAATAAGTATAAAAAGATTCTGATTTCTTTGAGTTGCAATCAATAATCTATAATCCGGATTTACTTCCGAACATCATTTACTCTCAGCAAATCTATCCGCGCAATGCGCGGAGTTTTATTGCCTAAAAGGCAATATCGATGCAGAGAGCATTGATTCAGAAATGAAATAGGAAAAAGAAAATAAAAGAAAATACGCCAGCGCCCTGCTACGGAACATTATGGCGTACAGCTAGGCTAATTCTTATGCTTTGGCCCCTTCAGGTATTTTTATTTAATAGAGGAAATTTGTTCTCTTATACTCATAATCTCTTTTTGTTCGATTATGATATTCTTGCATTTGACCATGAAAGAAGGGGTGTTTTTTATTATGAACTCATGGTCTTTGTCAGTGACCTGCCTGTTGATATAATACTGCGAGTCGATCCTTGCGGAGAATGCTTTGTCGATAAGCTCGAAATCATCTTTGCTGAAATGGTTTTTCAGGAATCTTTTTGCGAATTCAATGGTGCAGGAGTGTATCTCGCATTTCACGCCTATCCTCATGAGCAGGGAGTAGATCCCGTGATAGATTGTGTAATATGCAGTTGTCAGCTGCCAGCTCCTGTTCTTTGTTGTCCTTAATGTCTCCAAAGCCTCTTCTGCTTTGGCAAGATAGGCATTCCTGAGATTCTCGCTTGGCTCAACAAGCTCAATCCCTTTCTTTTGGTGCAGGCACCACTTTATTTGGTCCATTCTGCAATCCTCCCTACAAACTCCTCTGCATCTTTTATTAAGATATGGTTTTCCGCAACTTCTTTGAGAAGGATGTCTGTGTTGATCTCTTTTTCAAATATTTTCAACGGATAACTCTTTATGCTTATGCTGATTCCGTATTTTTTCCCGATTTCCTTGATCTTGTCTTTGTCATGCCTGCCGGCTAGAAATAAGTCGAGGTCAGAATCATCTTTTTTTGTGGATTTAGCATAGCTGCCAAATATGATTGCCATACCCTGGATGTATTGGTCTGCTTTTTCTAGGATCTCTTTGATCAAATGGTTGTTTTCCAGAAATTGTATCTTCTTGTATTGCTCTGCCAGGATAAAAAACTCTTTTGAGATAGATGACTTTTTTATCTTGTAAAATTTTATCTTGCCCCTGATTCTTGATTCCAGGATGCCCTGCTTTTCAAGCTTTGCCAGAGTCACAAGAGCTGTCCTAGAGCTGACATGCAGTAATTTCTCGGCTTCCCTGATATAATATTCCTTGTCATAGCCTTTTGTGAACAGGCTCAGGACTTTCAGATCCATATCGTTTACTTTAATAACCATATGATTACATAAATAAACAGGGGTATATAAATGTTTTGGATTTCTGGCGCAGAAAATATGAGTTTCACGGTTTTTTAGCAGCTTCCCATAGGATTGCAAAGTGCTTTCTCTGGGATCCGGAGATCTCTTTGCTCTTTATCAGGATCCCGAAAGGAGATGACCCCCACATGATGATTGAAACCTTATCGCCATAGATGTTTGTTGAAGAGTTGGTGGTGAATTCTTTTGGCAGGACTTTTGCCTGTGCATGCTTAAGCTTGTTAAGCTCTTTTGCCCTTTGCCTTAATTCCTCACTAAACAGTATCTTGTAAGGGATCTTCTTTTGCTCTCTGAACTTGTGGAATTTCGGAAGATTGAACTTCAGGTGATACTTGAACGATTCAGCCTCGATCTCAGAAGCCCCTATCGTTAGAATTTCACTTTTCTGGTTCAGCATGTCATCAATCAGGGATTTTATCCCTTTATTCCCTGAATAGACAGTTGTTTCCTGCTTTTCTGAAGACTGCTCTTTTCTTGCAGCCAGTTGGGGCAGGATGTTCTGGAATTCCTGCTTCTGCTCGTCGATCTCTTCCTGTTTCTTTTCAAAGTAGTCCATGAACCCTTTAGGGTCTGCTGCTTTGAAATGCTTCCTATTAGCCTGGATGACAAAAGAGACCAGGCCTTTCCCTATCAGGCTGTCCAATGCGTCATAGACCAACTGCCTGTGCAGGCCCGTATTTTTGATGATCGGTTTTGACGACGACAAACCCGAGTCCAGGAGTGCAATGTATACCCTGGCCTCGTTCTTTGAGAGCCCTGATCTTTCGAGGATTTCCAGCATGATCCTGAGGCGATTAGTGAATATATAAATGTTTCCATTTAGTCATCATACAATTGATGACAAAAATTTAAATTGATTACTGATACTACTACAACAAGATGAAATCAAATTTATGGAGGCGAAAAAATGAAAAGAATCTTAGAATTAATAGTGAATAAGCGTATCTTGGAAAAAATAGCAATTAGTACACCACTTGTTGGTGGTTTAACGATTTTTGGAATGGGTATGTACAGCAATATAGAAAGAATGAAACAAGAAGGCACATATGAGGATATACTTAAAACTAAAATACCACGGAAAGATTTATTGACTCACGCTGGTTGTTTCTATGCTGGATCGGGTCTTGCAGCCTTAGCTTGGTATGATGCTTTAGGAAAAAGAAATCATAGAACATAATAGAGTAAAAATGCTAACTGAATCCCTAGGCTATATTGCAGGGATATTGATTGTCTCTTCGATGATCCCTCAGATAGTCAAGAACTGGAAAGAGAGGTCTGCAAAGGATATCTCTATGGCGAGAAGCATAGTTTATGTTATCGGAGTTTTATCATTTGTTATTTATGGAATACTGATCAATAACGGGCCAATTTTGCTTATGAACATATTCGGCCTGTGCTTAGGATTAGCCGGTCTAAGCTTGAAAATCGCCTATGGATAAGTAAGATAAGAACTTAACGCCAGCGCCCGCTATGGAACTTTAAGGCGTACAGCTAGGCTATCTCCTAGGCTTTTTCAAGATACGCCTTAATTTCGGCCGTGTTCAGGATTTTTATCTTTTCCTGTTTTTTGAGTTTTTTGTCGTCAGACCAGACAACGCTTTCAGGATAGGCCAATGCACAGGCAATAAAAACCGCATCATCAGGGTCGATATTCTTGACTGCGTCTAATGCCTGTTCTTTATAGGTTTTTAGTGTTTTTTCAGGAACAACCCTGACTTTCTTGAGCAACAATTGCAGAAGCTCTTCAAACTCTTCAGGTTTCATACCGGATTTCTGCATCAGTTCAGCCTTATGCTCTTCCATCTCTTCAAAGATATACTAGGGGAACAAAAAGAAATCATCAAATTCCAGAATAAGCTTTCTGGTGGTTGAATCTTTGATTAATGCAGAAAAAAGCACATTTGAATCCAACACTATCTTCATTCAAGAAACCTCTTTCCAGCAAGGGATTTTATTTTTTTGCTGAACTCATCCACATCTTTTTTAGTGAGCTTGCTCTTGTTTGCAAGCTTCTCAGCCATCTTAAGGGCATCTATCTTCTCGATTATCGCCTTTCTTGCGACTTCGCTCCATCTCACATCTGTGAAATTCCTCATTTCAGCCTGCACAGCATCAGGCATTGACAATGTTATGTTTCCCATTTAGATCACCTAACACATAAATATGTGATAACACATATATAAATGTTTTGGATTTTCAGCTGGAGTTTAAGTTTCTTATAAAGAAAAAACGCCAGCGCCCGGATTTATGCTCAAAAACTTTCAGTTTTTGGCACCGCTCTGCGGAACTACGTTCAAATCCGGGATAGAAGTTATAAACGTAGTTAATCATAAGAATTAAACGCCAGCGCCCGGATTTGAACCGGGAATTCCTTGCGGAACCAGCTCTCAAGGCTGGCGCAATACCGGGTTATGCGACGCTGGCATGAACGACAGTGAATGACAGCTCGCACATTCCAAAAATCGAATATTTTTGATTATATGCGACGCTGGCGCGTCAGAACACTGTTCGAGGGTTTGTGTAATTTAAAAAAGTATTGAAAATATACACATTAAAAGCAAAAACAGAGAATAAGATAAAGTAATAAAAAAATTATATAATGTCCTCTTCAGCGACAACCATGAAGTCTCCGACGGCAATCACTGCGCTGAATGGTATCAGGATAAACCCTTCCTTTGTCTTCTCAAGGTTGAGCTTTTCAGCGTAAGGCGTTGGGTTGACAACAACCATGTGTATCAGCTCTCCTGAGCTGGTCTCAAACACAATGTCTCCAAGCTCTCCGAACCTTTTGCCGCTCTTGCTAACAATGGTCTTTCCTAACAGCTGTTTTGAAAACTTTTTATCGCGAATGCTTTTTTCATCAATTCTTTCTTCCATAGCTGGCTTCATTTCCAATCACCCTCTCAATTATACAAGCATAAAAACAACATCATCCACTCAAAAATTTGTTTTGGACACTCTTTTTTATTAGCCTTTCCTATTTAAACCTTTTGTTTTTCTGTAAAAAAGAATGTATCAATATCTAAAAAAAAGCTGGATTACAGCTAAAATCATTATCCAGTGATAGTGAAAAAACAGCGAAAATCCAGAATTATCAATCTATGACAAACTCAGACACAGGAAGGCTTTCAAAGTAAATTGTCTTCACCTTTTTAAAGCTAGAGGGCGGCAGATAAAGGCTGTTGTAGACTATGATTGTCTTGCCTTTGGCCTCTTTCAGAAGTTTTACAACAAGCTCCGCAGCAAAGGGCTTGTCAGGATTTATAAACAGGACATCATAAGGCGAGAAATTGTGCTCTATGAAATCCCTGTTCAGAAGCACTACCTTCACGCCGAGCTTTTTCGAGTGCTCAAGCGCTTTTCTGTGGAAATGCTCGTCTGAATCAACTCCCGAGGCCTTTGTAAACAGCGAAGCAAGAAACACCACTCTTCCGTCGCCAGAGCCGATGTCAAGGAAATGCCCGAACCTGTCAATGCCGAGCTTTGAAAACGCCTCGTAAAGCACAAGAAGATTTGAGGGCGCCCAGATGCCATGCTTTGTCTCGGCGATTGGGAAAAAACTGCGCGCAATATTGTCTGCGTCATTCTTTTCAAAGTGGTCTTTTATTTTTTTGAAAAGCTCAAACTCGCTGTGCAGCTGCTCTCTAAAACTGGTTTTGCCATTTTCCATGTTCATATCAGATGCACCTCTAAAATATCTCCCTCTTCAAGCTTATGATTCATGCTGACTTTTTGCCCGCTGAACTTCGCACTTTTTCCGGAAACCCTTGCAAATTTAAATTTTGCGGAAAAGTCCTTGTGTATCTTGTTGCAGACTTCCTCTATTGAGGAGTTCTTGAACGCAATGATAGGCACGTCCATATCTGCTTTTTTCCCAGGCTCCTTAAGGAAAATCCTCATCAGGCCAAGCCTGTCAAAAATCAAGTCCTTCAGCTCCTGAAGATGGGTTTTTTCCTTTGCTGAAATCGCAAGATCCGCCTTAGCATACACAATCGCCTTTTTCACAGCATCAGGCGAGACCTCATCTATCTTATTGATCACAATAATTCCAGGCATGTATTTTTTATTGTCTTCGACGCAGTCTATGAATTGGTCAATGTCAATGTTCTCCCTGATAATGACGTCTGCGTTGGTTATCTTGAATTCGCGCAGGACTGTTTTGATAGTTTCTTCATCTATTCTGGTCAGCTTGCAGGATGCGCCTATTTTTATCCCGCCTTTTGCCGTCTTTTTGATCCTGACATTCGGCCTTTGCTGGCTTACCCTTATGTTCGCCTCGTTGAGCTCCCTTTTCAGCACATCATACTGCTTTGGATTGTGGACATCGACAATCAGTATTGC
>JAZDFJ010000061.1:0-4407 GCA_043807995.1 Candidatus Woesearchaeota archaeon | reverse complement strand
CCATTGGCTTGAAATAACCTGCTTTTGCAGAATAATGGTCCTCTATAATACATGCCCAGCTGGCGAGAGTAAGCACCTCGTCTTCTGTGACGCAGAATTTTTTGCGCATGCTCGCTTCTGTCTGGATATTCTTCGTGGGCTTATTGCCGTGCAGGTCGTAAATCATCTTCAATGATTTTGAGCCGAGCTTTTTTCTTATCAAAGGCCTGAATCCCTGCTTGAGTGTCGGCTTGAATACATAGAATTCATCAGGGTTCACAGCACCCTGCACTATATTCTCTCCAAGGCCGTATGCTCCAGTCACAAGCACGACATCCTTAAAGCCTGATTCTGTATCAATGGAAAACATCACGCCGCTGCATGCAAGGTCGCTTCTGACCATTTTCTGCACGCCGATACTCAGTCCTATTGAGAAATGATCGAATTTCTTGTCAACCCTGTAAGATATTGCCCTGTTTGTGAAAAGGGATGCAAAGCATTTTTTGCAGGCGTCAATCAACTGGGCCTCTCCTCTTACATTCAGGTATGTTTCCTGCTGTCCTGCAAAGCTTGCATCAGGAAGGTCTTCTGCAGTTGCAGAACTTCTCACAGCAACATCAACATTTCCTGAATGGTTATTGTATGCATTGCAGAGGTCAAAGTAGGCTTTTACAATCGGCTCTTTTAATTCAGGCGGGAATTCAGCGTTTCTTATAAGATCCCTTACTTTTTCCCCTCTTTCCTGGAGATTTTTCATATCTGAAGTGTCAAGGTCTGAAAGAATCTGTTTTATATTCTCTCTTATGCCTGCCTTTTCAAGAAGATAGTTATATGCTGTCGCTGTTATTGCAAAACCGTTAGGCACTTTAACGCCTTTTGGGACAAGATTCTGATACATCTCTCCGAGGGAGGCATTTTTCCCTCCCACAATAGGAACATCATTTATGTCAGTCTGATCAAACCAAAGTACAAAAGCAGTTTTTTTATCCATCAGCCACCACCCCTCCAGCATAAGATTATAATATCAAATAAAACAATCATTATCTATCATTATCTTAATTTTAATATTCTTTAATCTTAATATTCAGCTTATAAGAATAAGCCAGAACTTTGTTTATAAATATTTGTTATGATTCAATAATGAAAAATCATGTGAATTACGGATATTATGACCGTAGTTTCGGAACCTCCCAGAGGCTCAGGACAGAGCCTGCGAAAAAAGGAAAACTATAAATGCACTGCACACGCCCTATAAAGATGGAGCATGTTGCCATAATGAAAAAATCCTGGAAACTTATCGATAAAATACTTTCAGGAGAAAAAAGGATTGAATCAAGATGGTATGCAGCAAAATTCCCTCCCTGGAACAGGATCGGGCCAGGGGATGTTGTTTATTTCAAGGATTCTGCAGAGCCTGTTACTGCAAGGGCTGTTGTTGAAAAAGTCCTGCAGTTTGAGGATTATTCTGAAAAACAGCTTTGGGAGATAATCAGGGAATACGGCGGTACTGGCGGGATTTGCTTTGTAAAAAATTCTGAAGAGAATTTTGAGGAGTTGAAAAAGAAAAAACACTGCATCCTGATATTCCTGAAAAACCCTGAAAAGATAATACCTTTCAGAATCAATAAAAAAGGCTTTGGCAATGCATGCGCATGGCTCTGCACAGAAGATATTGAGAAAATAACAAAAATTCGCTGCTCAGCGCTATCCCTGGCCTAAAGGCACAGGGTATTTACGCACCTCGCTTAAAGGCGAATTTTTGGAACAAGTAAAACCGCAGGATTTACTGTTCAGGAAATTCTTTAGGAATTTCCTTGAATAGCAAATTTCGACCTGAATCACAAAATTCGTGGAATTTTGAATGTTTAAACCTTAAAGTTTAAACAGGTCGGGGTATTCATCATCCGTTGAGAACTGAAGGTTCTCGACGTTCCGAGATGCTAATCTCGATACCCCGAAAATTTCTCCCGAAGGCGAAATTTCCTATAAAAGAACAAACACAAAGGAAATTAAAGGCCTAAGCTATAACTTAAAGTTTTTTCATTATGATGAAAAGGCCTGCCAGAAGAACTGCACCAAGCAGCAAATAAATTATAATTTTATTTCTCTTTGCTGTCGATGACTCAAAAACAACATTTCCTGAAATCTGCCCCAAACCCTGTGTTCCTGAAAAGTTGCTGCTGCTTTTCTTAGGCAAAGGATAGGCAGGCTGCTCTGAAGACTGCACAGCAGAATCTGTTGCTGAATCCTCTGTGTTCGACGATAATGCGCTGTTTTCCTGTTCTATGTCTGGATTTTGAATGCCTATTGCATTTATTGATAGTTTTTGAGTTTCGTATTTGCTCTGCAAAAGCTCTGCGGTTATATTGTTTTCTCCCTGCGCGAGCATGATCTCATATTGTTTTTTCAGGGATTTATTGGCTGCAAGATTCTCTTTGATAGTTTGTGCAGGACTTTTTATTATCAATGTACAGTTTCCAGAGCCTTCAATGTTAACAAACACATTTATCTTGCTGTTAGGATTTTTAGCCCGGGTATAGAACGACTTCAGGAGCAGGCCTTTTTCTTTTTTCAAAACAGCATTGTCTTTTGTTTCATTTTCATCTTCATCTACGCTGGCGTTTGACATTGATTTGATTGTGATCATTTTTTCTGAGTAGTAAGAAGGCCTGTCGCTGCAGCCAGCGATAATAAGATGATTCTTGATAGTGTAAATAGTTGCCGTTTTTACGCTGAATGTTGCCGATTTCTGCAGGAGATTCTTTGTTGTCTTTTTCTGCCTGATGATTTTGCCCTCATTATCAACAACCCAGTATTCTATTGAAAAATTAGCCTGCTTATACTGCAGCTGGTTCCTGAAAATAACCTGTTCTGAAGAGTTAAAGACTGTTTTTGAGATGTTCAGAAAGATAGTGTTGTCGCACGAATCTATCTGTCCCTGATAATCCGACTGGTTCAGCACAAGAACAGAAAAAGCCAGGGAATATACTTCGCCATCACCAAGAGAAAAAGCAGGATGGCTCAGCAGCAGAGCAAACACAGCTAAACAAGAGAGCATGAAATTCCTTGCTTTCATAAGCAAGAACAGAAAACAGGAATATATATGTGTTCACAAGAAATTTCCGGAGGATTTGCGATACTAATCGGATTGTTGCCTTCAGGTGAAAATTTCCAGAAACAGCAACATTCTGTGCGTTGCGCGGGGACGCCCCATCCGGGGGCGCAGCACATTGTGTGAACAAAATACTAAATTTTCAAGGCAACAATCCGCGCGAAGTAGAAGTTGCCCTGAAAATTAAAAACATATTTAAAACTCAGCCTGTCTCTACCCAGAAAGCAGAGCCAATATAAAGCAAAATGCCCAAATGCCAGGATGGCACAATCAGGTACTGCGCAAGCCTGGAAGCTTGTTTTTTTTAAAACCAAGCGTGAAAGCTTGTTCCGTAAGGAATTCCCGGTTCAAATCCGGGTCCTGGCGTATCTTATCTGATGAGCAAAGCGAATTCAGATGCCGCATCCAACCGGATTTGAACGAAGTTCCTTGCTGAAAGCAAGGTTCCGAAAATGTCAAACATTTTCGAATACAAATCCGAGTCCTGACGTTGATAAATCAAAGCTTATCAAGAGGGCTCTTTATCCTGGCAAGGTCTTTTTGTGAAACTCTGGTATAAATCTCTGTAGTTTTAAGGTCACTATGCCCCAAAAGCTTCTGGATATGCCTTATGTCAACGCCATCCTCTAAAAGGTGGGTGGCAAAGCTGTGCCTGAGCATGTGCGGAGAAACTCGCCTGCTGATCTTTCTTCCGAGCTTTTGCAAAACAAGCTGAACAGATTTTCCAGAATATCTTCCTCTCCTGCCCTCAAATAGATAATCTGTATTGAAAGAAAAAGAGCTATAATACTTAAGCAGATCAATCCTTAAAGACTCTGAAAACAAAGTGATCCTATCTTTCTTTCCCTTCCCTTTACTGACAAGAACAATATTCCTGTCAAAATCAATATCGCCCCTTTTCAGGTTTATAAGCTCCTGAAGCCTCAAACCAGAACAATAAAGCATCTCGACAAGAAGCTTGTGCTTCAGGTTATCGCAGGAATCGATAAGCCTTTTTATGTCCTGCCTGCTTAGAACCTTCGGAATTTTCTTCTCTCTTTTTTTCACAGGAACCTGCTCAGGGCCAAAAGGCATCTTCAAAATATCACAAAAAAAGAACCTTACAGAAGCATAAGCCAGCCGGCAGTAGCTGACAGACTTGTCAAGACTTAAAAGATAATCCCTAACCCCTGAATCATCAAGGCTAAGCCTAAATCTGAGCAAAAAATCGAGAAACCGCCCAACATGAAAACAATAAGCCTCAATAGGCCGAGAGCTGAAACCCTATAAAACGCAGAGATTCTTGATCTCCTGCAAATAACCCTCCGTGTCAGCAA
>JAZDFJ010000060.1:0-13737 GCA_043807995.1 Candidatus Woesearchaeota archaeon | reverse complement strand
CGCGCTGCAAACTCTTCCATCTCCTCATTCGAAAGCTCGAGAATTCTTTTGCTTAGCAACTCCTCGCTAAAGTCCTTCAGCATCTCCCTGACCTCATTCTTTGTCTTTTTTCCCTCGTAGAATTTGAGCAGCGCATTCTTTATCTTTTTATCCTGCTGCCTTACCAGAGACTGGATTATCCTGTCCTTCTCTGACAGCCTTTTTTTTGGCCTCACAAGTATCAGCACAGAATCAACTCTTGGCTCTGGCTCAAAAGCTGTCTTTGGTATTTCCTGTTCCAGCTTTACTATGAAAAAGCTTCTGATCAGCGCTCCCAGCTTTGAATTGCTCTTCAGAACCTCGAAGAAATTCGAGCCTATGACAAACACTGCTGTGCTGAATTCAACATTCATAAGTTTTGTGAACAGCGGCTCTGAAATAGAGTAAGGCAGGCTGCCTATTATTTTCTCAAATTTCCTGTGCTGGTCAAGATAGTTTAGGATGTTGGCATGCACAACCTCTGTGTTTTCAATATTTTTCAGCTTTTCACAGAGCTCTCCATCAATTTCGACGGCAATCACTCTGCATTTCTGCGCAAGCACTCTTGTCAATGCCCCGTCGCCTGCTCCGATTTCAAGAACAGTGTCCTCTTTGTACAGCCTTACAAGATTTGCTATCTTGGAGAGGATTTTCTTGTCTTTCATAAAATGCTGGTCTTGTTTGTCATACATGATGCTGTTGATTCTCTGCTGTATTTAAATTTTCTTTTATAACAGTACATTTTTGTCTAGCATAATCGCAACATCATCAATTGCCATGTCTTTTTCAGACTTTGTTTGTTTTTACTCTTTGATCGGGTTTTTTCATAAAAACATTTATAAATAAAAGAGTCGGGTATTAGACTTATCTATATATTACTATATTACTATATTTTTAAAATTGTAAAAAAAAAGGGAGTGGCCAAGAGGTGAGCTTGATGTTAGATAAAAAGGGCGAAGTTTCTAGAATGTTTTCCTATATGATGATAGGGATAATTGTTGTTGTGATTTTGGCAGTCGGTCTTTTCGCTGTCAGCAGGATTTCAGAGCAGGGAAAATTTGCAAAGCAGGCCGCGCTTTCTCAGGAGATTAAAAAAGATGTATCCCTTGCTCTTGTGCAGGGCTCTATGCAGCAGCACACATATGAGCTTCCCGTCGAATCGCCCAGGCTGTGCATTATAGACGACAATCATAAGCTCTACCTTGAAAGTTCGCCCTCTTTCCAGGCAATCTCGCCCTATATGTACGATGCTTTGGCCACAGACAGCAATGTATTCTTCCTCGATGCAGACGGAAAGATAAAAAACTCGCAGAGAATAGAGAATCTTGCGATTGATTACTATCCTTACTACAAATGTTATGACGAGACTGCGGCAATCACCTTTCAGGGAAAGGCGGGCAAGGCATCAGTTTTCATCGAGACAAGCGTCTCGCAGGATGTCGAGTGCACAACAACATCTGAAGTAAGAATGCAGAACCTTTTAGGCATAACTATTGTCATACCTTCAGCCACGACAATAACGCCAGCAGACGGCTCTGCCTGCTCGAATTCTATGCTTTTGGAGATAGCCACCCAAGCACCAGACTCCCTGCCATCATTCGGCGGCATCTCGTTTGACACAGAAGTCTTTTCCCTTTCCCCTTCGCTCACATTTAGCCAGCCTGTAAAGGTTCTGATGAAATACATCCATGATCCTAGCACTGCTGTATGGCCTGTTGTCACTCTGTCAGGCACTCAAGATGATATCTATTACTACATTCTCGACCCTGAAAAGCCAGTTGGCTGGTCGGATGACTTCGCATACACTTATGACTCATTGAATCAGGAGATTGAGTTTTATATCACCCATTTCAGCCACATATTTGCAGGAACAAGCGAGATAAGGGATGTTTAAGTCGAGTCTGCAGGCTCTGCTGTCGACGGACAAAACCTCCGTCTCTCAAAGACCGCTTTCGGCGAATCCAAGGTTGCAGTGGCTTTCGAGCTTTCAAGATCTCAGGTCCCTGATGAATTCAGGTCTGCAAAGCTGAAGCTCACCTGCATAGAAGGGGCTGTCGACAACAGCTGCGACGGCGACATTTACATGGTTGCAGGCCTTAACTGGGATGAGAGCTCAGGCAACACTATCACAGCCGCGCAGATAGCTGAGCAGCTTTCCAATGCTGAAGCCCAAGGCTTGTCGCCTATCTCTCCTTCATGCGAGGTCTGCACAGACTATGCCTGCCTTGTCGAGGAGCAGGAAGATCAGATTCCTGGCGCAACGCTTGATGATGAAGAGCCTGTTGTTGTAAGTTCATTGTCAGGAGCAGTGGGCAAGTCACCTTATGCAATAATGGGCTCTGACGGAGTTATCAGAATGAGCTGGTTTGACAGCAATGGTCCTCGCTATGGCGAGATTGCAGATCCTGATGCAGCTTCACCTTCTGTCTCAGGCATTAAATCTTGGCCAAGGGCGACTGCTTCAAGATCATGGATTGAAACTCACTGGTATGGCCCGAGATTCACATATGACCCTTCAGATTCTGGCAAGGTCTATATTTTCTGGGATGAGAGCGCATACCCTTCTGAGTCAGCCACAGAGTTTGAAAGATATATGAGCTATGGTGACAATAACGGGCAGAGCTATAAAGTCCAGAACCCGAATGGGATTGGAGGCTTCAGAGTTCCTGCTGTCCTGGGAAGCAAGCTGATGCTTGCATTCACCATGCATGAGCTAGGACCGAATCCTCCGGTAGGACATAACATGGAATACTTGCTTGCCAACAAGAACTCTGTTGTTTCAGAGCTTTCATCAGGCGCTCCAGTGGTTGCAGCAACGCAGGCAAATGTCGACCATAAATACGTGGACATGGCTTATTTGGATATCGGCAATAATATCGGCTATTTGGTTTCCAGCAATCCTGCCCACTTTGTCAGCCTGAGAAGATTGAACAACGGCCAGATAACAGGCTCTCAATTAAACTTTGGCATGCCATCAGGAGATGGTTTGGCTTTCAGCTCAAGCCCTGTAATTACCCCTGACGGAATTGTAGAGGTATATTACATTAAATCCTCTGATTGGGGAGAGGATACGTTCTGCGAGGGCTATCATGTTGGCGACGGAATCAAAAAGGTTGTGATAACAGACGGAGAAACTCCAACAGCATCCTTAGAGACAGAGGTTGTTGATTTTGCTGGCGCAAACCTTTACTGCACATTCGGCGTCAAGGCAGCATATGATGCCTCTGGAAACAGGTACATTGCATATGCCTACGGCGACAAATCAGGCGCCGCTCCAAAGCTCAAATATTATGTCAAGATAAATGACAATGAGCCTTTGCTTATCTCTGAAACATCAATGTCATCACAGGCTCCCGAGTCTCTCGTTGACTTTTCAATAATGGGTTCGGAATCAGAGGCTGCTGCATACTTGGTGTTTAACACAGCAGGCACAGATTCTGCACTGAGATTTGCAAGAATACCTGCTGATGCAACAACAGTGCAGGGCGATACAGGAATAGTTCCTGAAATGGTGCCGAGAGGATGGCTTACCTGCACATGGGATGCAATGGCACAGGTGCAGGAGCTTGTCGACCAGCTTGGATGGGTTGATGACGATGGCTTGGGTGATAATCAGCTTTTCGAGCCTGCAGAGATTGATCCGAATAATGCAGTCAATCCGGGAGATATAAGCGGCAGGGCAAGAGACCCGCAGAATCCAATTGATTTAGGAGATGATGACAACGGAAATGACAATCCTCTTAATCCTCTTAATCCTGTTGATCCTGACGATCATGTTGATCCTGAGCTTGGAGACAGAAAAGTCAACATAACATTTATTCTTGTTGCGGCGGCAGATGATACTAATTCAGTGTTCCATGACTCTGAAACAGGCGGCACAGCAACAGGGCCATCATTCACGCTTGAGGGAACAACTGCACACGGAGCCGGCGAGGCTGTTGATGCATTGTCTGTAGCAACATGCGAAGCAGAGGATTATGATCAGGGAACTGCGCCGACAGTTTCTGACTCTGGCAATTTGCTTGTAATCACATTTGAAAATGGTTACGAGGTAACATGGAATAAGGAGAATGAAAAAGGCATTGTAAAAGTCCGCGACCAAAACGGAGTTGTTATGAGAGAGGGCGAAGGTTCCCTTGAGATAAAGAAATTAAGGTTTGCCCATAACGGCGTGGTTGACGAACACTATGTCCACACCTTGTGGAAGCCGAGTTATCTTGGAAACAGAATCGAGGGAAATTCAATTGTCATAGAATATGAAGTGAGCATTCATCCTAACCATGGAAATGTTCCTCCTGATTATGCAGGCTGGCTTTCCCAGGCCGAGATTGACACTCCGATAAAGATTGAGACAAAATTAACCCCTTACACAAAAGACATCGCAGGCACAGAGTTCAAGGGAATAGGCGAGAAACACACAATAATAGAGACATCTATGGTAGTGAATGAAGCTCACGTGTATACCCAGTATTTCGGCGAGGGCCTGAATTCCTATGACCTGTGGTTCACATACTTCCATCCTGCAGGCAGCTGGAACCACATACATGAGCCGTTTTTTCCACTGCTTATGACCCAGGAGGGAATTGCTTTTATGTACCAGAACTTCAACTATAACAATCCTGGACTGCCTGAATTCGGAGACGGGCACAGGGTATGTTACCCGTCTGTTTTGAAATATCCTGCGTGGATACAGGGCAACAGCTATGACGACTCTCCAAGACATTTCACTTACGAGATGAAGAATGTTATGGGATTGCAGACAGGAACCATCGAGCTTCCCGAGATTATCTGCATTCATGGGCAGTCTGACGAGCAGCACGGAAACATGTGGTTCAAGGTCAACCAGTATTTCTATGATTATTATCATAGCTGTTATGGCCTGACAAGTGCAATGCCGGAATCCATGTATGACGCGCAGGCTGATGTCCAGAAAACAAAGACAAATGCAGAATTGCTGAATGTGGATGCGATAATGGTTCCGCAGTCAAGCCTGTGGTGTGGAGACCAGATGGAGCTGTGCGATGCTGCTGGTGTTGAGAGCCTTGCGCAGTGGGCCCATGACAATGGCAAAAAAATATACATCTGGTTCAACCCCGCCGGATTGGATGTTGTGTGGAGAAACAATGAGGTCAAGTATCCTGAATGGAATATTATGGGCGAGGGAAACATACCAATGCAGTACCTCGGCTTTATGACTGGCTGGTATGATTTCTCTATAGAAAAGCTTGTCGCACTGAGCAGAGGCGTTAAAGGAGACACAGGCATCGACGGAATATTCCTTGACTCTGCAGCAAATATGGGCGGAGAAAGCATTGATTACAATACAGGAATGCCGAATCTTCCTTACATGATATCATGGATATCAGAATTGAACGCCAACGGCATACTTGTGTTGACAGAGCAGCCGACCCCTTACGGAAACTTTGGAGGAATGATTTCAGGGACGCTGAACGGAGACGGCGACAATGAGTTTTACGGTGCATACGGCCTGACAGTCGGAGACCCGGGTAATGATATACTTCTTCCTGACGGAAGCGAAAACCTCGGATGCCTTATCGGCATAGGGGATACTCCACATCCGCCTCAGGGAAGGACAAAATACATGGGACCTGATAGGGTGGGAGTCTGCCTGACAAGCGACCAGGAAGATGTTGATGCAGTGCAGGTAGAGAATCCGGGTCTTGTCAGCGAGCCGGACACAGTATTCCTTGCAAGAGAGAATGCCGCATACGCAAGGTTAAGGGCTGCTGTGCATGATGCAAGGCCGAGCTATCTTGTGCCAGAGGGCTCAAGCGTCAGATGGGTGTACAACAATGTCGAGGCACTCGACGGCACAATTATCAACGGCGAGATATTGTGGGATTCCAGCGATAACCTGCAGTTTACCGGTATAGCAGAGGTGAATTGAGAAAGCAGCGTTGGATTAATTTTTTATTTTTCTTTTTTCTTTCTTATCAGTTTTTAGGCACAGCTATCGCTGTGCAGTTGCCACGCCTGCATTGCGTGGCACCAGCCAAAACAAAATTTTGTTTTGGCAATCGCCGCCGTAGGCGGGCATATGCTCTTCTATTTCCAGAGAGATCCTGATTAAATAAATTAATATTGTTCACTTTCAGGTAATAACAAAATAGAAAAATTTATATATTGGTTTCGTTTACTGGTTTTGTATGAGAGGCATAAGTCGAAGACAATTTTTAATATCTGCAGGTGTTGCGGCTTCATCAGCACTGCTTCCAGGTATAGCATTTGGAGAGGATTATCTTGAGCGCTGGGAACTCATTGATCTAATCCGAGAAAAAGCAGAAGCGCAAGGAATAAAATTTTCTGATACTGGTTGGGACGGCGATTATTTCAGAAAAACATACGGAGGAATTACTCGTGATCGCGGCGGGAAACAGTATCGGCATTATCATGTGCATACTCATTTTGATGAGTACTTTACTGCTACTGGTAATAACCAAAGAAGACAGATATTTATGATTTGGGAATTCGATGATGGCAGGCTTGTCCGCCATTATGATTTTCAAGGTGAAACACTGGGCGTAGATACTGGAGAGATGGAGTATGAATTTCACAGAACCCCTCTTCCTAAAGGCCATATTAAAACTTTTCGTCAGTATGGTCATCGATTAACTCTTTATTCTTTCAGAAAACCTGGTGGTTCATCTGATGAATTTGTACAGATTATTTTGCCTCGTGCAAACAATCGATTTGGCGGAGTTGCATATGTGCACCAGCTTGAACAATCAGGATTTGGCGGAGTTTTGGAATCGTCATTTTCAAATTTTCCGGGAGCTAATCTCGGCAGAATATTGCCTGAAACTGCAGGGTTAATAGAAAATTTTACAGATGCAGTGCTTAATGAAATCGCCCGTCTTTACAACATAAACAAAAGAGTCAAAGCAGGTCCTTTCAGAACCAATTCTTCAGGCAATGCCTCTGATCTTGATAATTTAGTTCTTCAAAGTTTAGAATAAATCTTGTTTTTTGGCAATTCCCCGCCAAATGCGGGCGGGCGCATACTCTCCCTTTTTCGGGGAGAGTAATTGTAGTAATGAATCGCAATAAAGGTTAAAAAATATATTCTCGGCAAAGCCTTCGCAAACCAAAACCTTTATAAATAAAATCCTGTTCCCCTATCATATCAACCCGAGTGAAAGCGTATAGGGTTACAAATACTAATGTTTCATGTCAATCCTTTTAGCGATGCATGTGCATTGGCTTGTTTCTATGCGTTTATTTGCTGGTGTTGAGACATAGAATACCGCATTAATCATGTTTTGAAAATGGCTGACAAGGAAAAATCACACGACAAAAAGGAAAAGCCTGAAAGACAGGAGAAGTCTGAAAAACAGGAAAGACCGAGGCCGGAGCAGAGGATGCAGAAGCCTGAAGTCAAGGTGATGGACAAGGATTTCAAGTATATCGTCAGAATCGCCAGCACAGACCTCGACGGACACAAAGCTATTCTTTATGGTCTTCAGAAAATCAAGGGCATAGGCATAATGTATGCGAATATGATATGCTATCTTGCAAATGTAGACAAGACAAAAAAAACAGGAATGCTTTCTCCAGCAGAAGAGGAGAGGCTTTCTGATGCAATTGTCAATTACAGAAAATATAATATTCCTGCATGGATGCTGAACAGGAGAAGAGATTATGAAACAGGCGAAGACCTGCACCTCTCTGGTCCAGAGCTTTCATTCAATGTCGAGAATGACATCAAAAGAATGAAAAAGATAAAATGCTTCAAGGGATTCAGGCACCACTGGGGACAGCCAGTCAGGGGCCAGAGAACAAGATCAAACTTCAGAAAGAACAAAGGCAAGAGAGGAAAGGGTTCCTTGGGCGTACAGAAGGCAAAAGCATCAAAAAAAGGCAAGTAAATAATAATACAAAAGAATAATACAAAGGTAGAAAATGGGAGATCCAAAAAGGAGAAGAAAAAAATTCCAGAAGCCAAGTCATCCCTGGTCAAAATCCAGGATTGAAGAAGAGCAGAAGCTTATAGATGAATCAGGGTTCAAGAATAAGAGAGAGATTTGGAAGCTTAACTCAAAGCTGAAGGGTTTCAAAGACCAGCTCAAAAAATTGGCGTCCCAGAAATCAGAGCAGTCGCAAAAGGAAAAAGAGCTTTTGATGAAAAGACTTTTCAACCTTGGCCTGATACCTGAGAATGCAACTCCGGATGATGTCCTGGCTCTCACTATCGATGGCATAATCGAGAGAAGGCTGCAGAATATTGTTGTGAAAAAAAGGCTTGCCAGAACCCACAAACAGGCGAGACAGTTCATCACACACAGGCACATATCTGTTTTGAGCAAGAAAATGACCTCTCCGAATTATCTGGTTCCAATAGCGTATGAAGACGGCATTACTTTTTCACCAAATTCAAAACTTGCGAATATAGACCATCCTGAAAGGTTTAAGGAGACTTTTACTGCAGAAGAAAAAAAAGAGATTGCAGCTGAAAAGCCAAAGCAGCCTCAGCATCAGGAAAGGCGTCAAGGCAGAGGAGAGTTCAGAGGGAAATCAAGGAGAGATCCTATGCAGAACAGAAGGCCTGCGGGACCGAGAGAACAAAGACAACATAGCGAGAAAAAGCCATAATGAGACCAGCACAATACAGCACACAAAATGAGAATTATTCCAGTTCGCAGTCCAGAATAAGATGGGGGATTGCAAACATATATGCATCATATAATGATACAATTATTCATATAACCGACCTGACAGGCTCTGAAACAATTGCTATTGCTTCAGGAGGCCAGGTTGTCAAGGCAGACAGGCTCGAGTCAAGCCCGACAGCAGCAATGACTGCAGCCAAAAAAGCAGCAGAGATTGCCATTGAAAAAGGGCTCGGCGGGCTTCATGTCAGGATAAAAGCTCCTGGCGGGCATAATGGCCCAATGACGCCTGGTCCTGGAGCACAGGCTGCTATCAGGGCGCTGTCAAGAATGAATCTCCGCATAGGCATAATCGAGGACAGGACTCCGGTGCCTCATGGCGGCTGCAGGAAAAAAGGCGGCAGAAGAGGAAGGCGCGTTTAAAATGGAAAAGGAATTAAAAATATTGCCTGCAAAAAAAGACGTGCTTAGATTTACCCTTAAAGGATTTGGCGGAGCAGCATACATGAATGCTCTGAGAAGGTATATGATGACAGAGGTTCCTACAATGGCTATTGACGAGATAGAGTTCAGGAAGAACAGCTCGATACTTTACGATGAGATAATCGCGCTGAGGCTTGGCCTGCTGTCATTGAGGACCGACCTGAAAAGCTATGAGCTCCCTCCTAAAGACGGAGTCAGAAGCGCAAAGCATGAGCTCAAGCTCACATTGAAAGCCAAGGGCCCGGGCATGGTTTATGCATCTGACCTGAAGTCAAAAGACCCTGCAGTAAAGCCGGTCTATCCCAAGACGCCAATTGTCAAGCTTACAGATGGGCAAGAGCTCGAATTAGAGGCTACGGCAATACTCGGAAGAGGTGCTGACCACACAAAATTCACTCCATGCCTTGCTTATTACCAAAGAAGGCCTGAAGTTAAGATAAAGTCCCAGCCTGAAAAGGCAAAAGAAATTTCAGAGATGTGCCCAAGAAGTGTTTTCGAGTTCAAGAGCAACAAGCTCAGCGTCAAGGACTCTGACCAGTGCATACTGTGCAACCAGTGCCTTGATCTTGCAAAGGGCAGCATAGAGATAACCTCTGACGATGAATACCTGTTTACAATCGAGAGCTGGGGTCAGCTATCTGAGAAAGATATTTTCAGGCAGGCGCTGTCAGAATTTGACGACCAGATTGAGCAATTCGCCAAGGCTATTCAAAAAGCAGAGTAAGGCTGAATAAGCTTCATAGATTAATTATTAATGCTTACAAAATAATCAATGTTCATGAATAATTAATGTTCATGAAACAATCATGAAAAATGTTTTCGGCGATAGACACCGGTAATCATTATCCATGCATAATGATTATGAACTTCACTTCCCGCTTGTCTGCGGGGGTGGCAGAGTGGTCAAATGCGCTAGGTTGAGGGCCTAGTCCCTTAGTGGGTGCGCGAGTTCGAGCCTCGTCCCCCGCATTCCTTTCACAGCCGGCGGCTATGTTGCCCGCAGGTGAAAATTTCCAGGAAACACAGGTCAGTGCAAAGGAAATCAAATATTGAAAATCAAATACTGAGAAATGAAAAATCCACAATTAATGAAACTGGTAAGCAATCTTAAGAAGGCATCAATCGAGGGAGATTTAAAACTCTGGAAAAGAGTTGCATCAGACCTTGAAAAGCCGACGAGATCGAGGAGAGTTGTCAATATTTACAAGATTGACAAGTTCACTTCAGACAATGAGATAATCATTGTGCCAGGCAAAGTGCTCAGCTCAGGGGATTTGAATCATCCGGTTACTGTTGCTGCATTTTCATTTTCAAAGACAGCTGCAAAAAAGATAAATGAAAAGGGAAAGGCCTACACTCTTGAGGAGTTTTTGCAGACAGATGTCAAAGGGAAAAAAGTCAGGATTATAGGATAGATAGTCCGCAGGATAGGAAATAACATAATAAATAACAGAATATGTGTGATAATCAAAATGATAATAGACGCGACTGATTTAATATTGGGGAGAATGGCGACAGTTGTTGCCAAAAAGGCTTTGCTAGGCGAGACTATCTCGATCATAAACTGCGAAAAGGCGGTTGTCAGCGGAAAAAGAGATGTTGTGCTTGCAAAGTACATAAGATTCAGGGCAATGGGCACCCATGTAAAAGGCCCTTTCTGGCCGAGAATTCCTGACAGGCTTGTCAGAAGAGCAATAAGAGGGATGCTTCCTCACAAACTTCCAAAGGGAAAAGAAGCCTTTAAGAGAATAATGTGCTACAAAGGAGTTCCCCCGGAATTTGAAGGCAAAAAAGCAGAAACCATAAAGGCGGCAAATGCCTCGAAGATACCTAATTACAGATATCTTTCAGTCGGCGAGATATGCAAGGTTTTAGGTGCTAAAATATGAATGCAATACACAAAAGCGGAAAAAGAAAAAGGGCGGTCGCAAGAGCAACCCTGAAAAAGGGAAATGGTACTGTGAAAGTCAACTATATCAATATCCAGCATTACTCTCCTGAAATGTACAGGCTCAAGATACAGGAGCCTATTATCCTTGCAGGTGATGCTGCAAAAGACCTTGACATATTTGTCAATGTAAGAGGCGGTGGCTTTGCCTCGCAGGCAGAGGCTTCAAGGCTTGCAATCGCAAGAACGCTTGTCGAGCATAAGCCAGAATTAAAGGATGTATTCCAGGAATACGACAGGCAGCTTCTCGTGGCAGATGTCAGGAGAAAGGAATGCTCAAAGCCAAACTGCAGAGGGCATGCAAGGAGCAAGAAACAACTCTCCAAGAGGTGAGCTTTACAAAATGATAATACCAGTCAGATGCTTTAGCTGCGGAAAACCAGTCGGCCACTTGTGGGAGCAATACCTTGAGAAAGTGAAGAAAGGCGAAGACAAGAAAAAAGCACTTGATTCCCTTGGCCTTGAAAGATACTGCTGCAGAGCATTGTTTATGGGGCACGTTGACCTGCTCGACATTGCTGCAGAGTTCAAGAAGAACTGAGAGCTGAATTGTCATTTTTTATTCTTTATTCTTGGTTTTTTATTCTGTGAAAAATTTTGTTGATAAAATTTAATCTTTATTCTGCTTCTTTCCTCCCATCAAAATCCAAAACTTTAAATACTTGCCTTTGATAGTTTTCTACAGGATAATATCAGTTAAAGATATGAAAATCCTGATAACAAAACAAAAACAACAAGAGGTGAATTGTTATGGTTTCGAAAAAGAAAATAATTACAGGAGCCGTTCTGGTGGCTGCCGCTGCTGCTGCAGTTGTCGCTGCAAGAGCAATCCACAAGAAGGGATATGATAAGCAGGCAATAGCCAAGATAAAGAAAGCAGCAAAAGATCTTCAGGTCGGAGTTGTTAGCATAGAAAAAAAGATTGCAGCAGACTTAAAAAAAGACTCTTGCAAATCATGCAGTACAGCAAAGAAGAAGACAGCCAAGAAAAAGAGATAAGCTGATGCACATGGCTGGGAAACCAGGCGATTTTGTTAAGGTAATCTGCAATGACGAGGAGCTGGAGGGCATCCTCATGCCTCGTCAGCAGAATTCTTCTTCTGTATTTATCAAGCTGAAGAACGGCTACAATATAGGCATTTCAGAGAAAAAGATAAAAAAGATTGAGGTTCTTGAGAAAGTGGATGGTGCCGGTAGTTTAAAGCCAACAACTGCAAAAAAGAACAGCAAGCTTCCGACAATAGCTGTGCTGCACACAGGCGGAACCATCGCCTCCAAAGTCGATTACAGGACAGGAGGAGTTGTATCCTCTTTCACTCCCGAAGAGCTTCTCAGCCTTTTTCCTGAGCTGAAAAATATAGCGAACCTCGAGTCAGAGCTCATATCAAGCATGTGGTCTGACGACCTGAGGTTCAGGCATTTCGGGCTGATAGGAAATGCTGTCGAGAAATTCATAAAAAAAGGGGTTGACGGGATTATTGTCGGCATGGGAACCGACAATCTTGCAGTCGCGGCTGCATCGCTCTCATTTATAGTCGAGAAATCGCCTGTGCCGATTATCTTTGCAGGGGCGCAAAGGTCAAGCGACAGAGGCAGCAGTGATGCAGGCGCAAACCTGATATGCGCTGCAGAGTTTATTGCAAAAACAGATTTTGCAGGAGTGGCGATATGCATGCACGAGCATTCTTCAGACGAGAACTGCGTCATCCTTCCAGCATGCAAGGCAAGAAAGCTGCACACCTCGAGAAGGGATGCCTTCAGAACCGTGAACGACACTGCAATCGCAAGAATCAATTACAAGACTAAAAAAATCACTTTCCTGAAAAAAGACTATGAAAAGAAAGCTAAAGAAAAGACAGAGCAAATATCTCTTGTTATCAAGCCAAAGATGGAGGAGAAGGTTGGGCTTCTGAAGATTCATGTCAATATGTTTCCAGAGCAGTTCTCTTTTTTCAAGGGATACAAAGGCCTTGTCATAGAAGGCACTGGGTTGGGGCACACCCCTGGCCATGTCCCGAACAAGGAGTGCGAGATTCACAAAGAGATATTTCCTGCAATAAAAAAGCTGGTTGACAGCGGCTGCATAGTCGTGATGACATCCCAGTGCATTTTCGGCAGAGTAAACCTGCATGTCTATGACAAGGGAAGAGACCTTCTCAATATCGGCGTTGTCTCCGGAGAGGACATGCTTGCAGAGACTGCGCTTGTGAAGCTGTCATGGCTGCTGGCAAACTACAAGCCAGAAGAGGCTAAGAAGCTTGTGGGAGAGAATCTAAGAGGAGAGATAAGCCTGAGAACACAGCAGGATCAGTCCTTGGAAGAATAAAGTATTTCTTTTGTATCTAAACTTGATTTTTAGAAAGTTGTTTTGGAAAACTTTATTAAATAAATTGATATACCAGTTACATGCTAGCTACAAAAAACATTTATGGTTTGCCATTTGAGAAAAAATATCTGTTTAAAGCAGTTTCTCATCCAAAGGTTCATTTTGCCCATTTCAAAAATGCTATTGATTTTATTATTCCAGTTGGCACAGTAATTCTTGCACCAAAAGCCGGAAAAGTTATTGATGTAAAAGTTGATTCAAAACAGGGCGGTGCAGACCCGAAATATATCGACTTGAAATATCAGAATTACATGACTATCCAGCATTCCAATGGC
>JAZDFJ010000059.1:0-6967 GCA_043807995.1 Candidatus Woesearchaeota archaeon | reverse complement strand
GAAGAGGATAATCATTCTTTTTTTTTCAGAATTCTTCCGAGCAAAGCGATGAATGAATACATGCTCAGCTGCAGCGCCTGTATCTCTATGCAGGCGCCCTCTCTTGTATCGCCGCCGAAATCAGTATCGATCCAAGTCTCTTTTGCAGCATTCCATATAAGGCCGTCTTTTTCAGAGTTTTTTTTCAGGTCAATAATTGCCCTCTCAATTCTCTCATAGACATGCTCGAGCTCTTCATTTGAAAACGTGCTGTGCAGAATCCCTTTGTTGTCGAGAGCAATGATAAAATCGTTAAATCTCTTGGCAAGCCAGCCTATTGCATCAGCAGAGCCGAGCTCGGAAGAAGGAACTCTGTTGGGAATCCTGCCGCTAGAAAGAATGCTGCCAAGGTATTTGTACAAAACTTTTTTCACAAAATCGTAATTCTCCAGAACAATATAAGCTCCTAAAGAAATGAGCTCGTCTCTTGCCCAGAACTGGAAAAACCATGGAAAGCCTGCATAAATCCCGAAAGCATCATTGTTGTTTTTCTCGAAAATCGTCAGGTCATCAAGGCATTTGATTGCGGCATTATAGCCTAATTTTTCCTTGAAAAGTATTTTTTCAGCATAGTTTTTCAGGGAATTCCTCATGAATTCAAAGTTTGCCTCTGCAAACTCTGTTTTTTTCACAGCATCCTCCACGCTGTCTGAAAACGAGAAAAAAATCCTTGCATTGTCTTTTATGCTGAACTTTAAGCCATGATATACATAAAATTCAGATTTGGAATTCCTCTGCCTGTCATAAGAGTACTCTCTTCTCAACCACTTGTCTGGATTTTCAAAGTCCTCAATGCCTGAGACAGCAATGAAAATCTTATAAAAAGGAACAGAAAGATTATCGTCGGCAAACTTGGCATATTCAATGATTACATGCCTGTCTTTCCTATAGATTTTGTATATCCTCCCCTTGTCGCTGAAGTCGTATATTTTTCTGACGTCAAAAACAACACTGCACTGGCCGTCATAATTCTCAACCTCGTACACAAAAGTGCCGTTAAAGACATGGAATCTCTCAATGCTCTTCAGGGAGTGCCTTTCAAAAAAAGAGAAATGATTTTTCAGGCTGTCAGGCTCCTTGTCAAGCGAAATATTCTCGATCAGCTTGTACATCTCTTTGTTTATGCTGTTGAACCAGCCCTGATATGCGCTGATATTGCTGCGCAAAGAATTCAGGGAAAGATAGCCTCCTTTCTTGTTTGAGAGCAAAAAGCCTGCATTGCCCTCGCCCTGCAGAATCCTCTCTCCAAGCTTGTGAATTATTCTCAAAAAACCACCCCTTTCTCATGAGAGACAAACACGAGCCTTATTTATAAAATTTTTGAAAACAATAGCTCTGCCCCGAATGTACTTTTTGCCATCCGCGAGTTTTTTTTATTTCATAAACAAAGCGCGACAAGGGGGATGCCCCCAACCCTTATCAGGTTTGACCGAGCTAGGCGACATTCAATACTGTGTATTGAAATCCCCTGAATGGAACTCATCCACTTTGTTCGTGCAATCAAAACGCGGTTTTGCATTGCACTAGCTTGCATTGATAACAAAAACCGCGGGTTTTTGGAACGAGAAATTCCAAAGGAATTTCACGTAAAGGTACGTCTTATACGGGGAGGAGCGCTTTCGATTGAATACCAAGCAGAGACAAGCCCGGCAAAAGCTAGCCTTTGGCTAGATTCGGGACAGAGCCTAAAAACACAAACTTTAAAACAAACACAGCCCAGAAACTGTTGGGTGAAATCATGCATGAATGGGCGCTTGCGGAATCTGTGATTGCGAATCTTGAGAAAAGCAGGGAAAAAGAGCTAAAAGTGGTGCTTGGAGAGCTGCAAAACGTGGATGTACCAATATTCAGGCACGCAATTGAAGAGCTGGCAAAGCAAAAAACCAAAAAAAAGCTCCATGTGGAGGTTGAAAAGGCCGAGTTCAAATGCAAGAACTGCAGCGCTCTCTGGACTCTCGCAGACACAAAAATAAGTGCAGAAGAGAAAGAATCAATCCATTTTATTCCTGAAATGGCGCACGCATTTATTAAATGCCCCAACTGCAGAAGCAGCGATTTCAGGATTACAAAAGGAAGAGGCATAAAGATTGAATCATACTCTGATAATAAGAAAAAGGCTTGAAAAAGTAAAGAGAATCATTGCAGTGGCTGGAGCCAAGGGCGGAGTTGGAAAAAGCTCTGTGTCAGCTGTCCTGTCTCTTATCCTTTCAAAGCAGGGCAAAAAAACAGGCCTTCTCGACCTTGACTTTACCTGCCCCTCAAGCCACATCCTTCTTGGAGCAAAGGACATTTTTCCAAAAGAGGAACTCGGGCTAATCCCTCCGAAGGCATCCGGCGTAAAATTTATGTCTCTTGTTTTTTTCAGCAAGGAACAGCCACTGGCATTAAGAGGGGACTCCCAGACAAAGGCTCTTTCAGAGCTGTTGGCAGTCACTTTATGGGGCGAGCTTGATTATCTTATTATCGACACTCCGCCTGGCATGAGCAATATCCTGCTTGACCTTGCGAGATACATCAAGAATATTGAATTTTTAATAGTCAGCACAGGCTCTCCACTATCTGTCTCAGTCTCAGGTGCGCTCGCGAATATTCTCAAGGAGATGAAAATCCCTATCGTCTCAAGGATAGAAAACATGGGCAAAGACGTTTCCTATGATGCAGAGTTTGAAAAGGCAATAGGCAATCCAGAGAAACTGCTTTTCTCAAAGTTTGCAAAGGATTTAGAGAAAATAGCTGAAAGACTGGAAAAGAGCTAGACAGAAAAGCAAAATCCTACTTGCTGCTTGTCTAGATAACCCTTCTGTTATTACTCAAAGAAATACCTTGCAATAGGGTGCACAAAATAGAAATAAACAGTGCCCTCTCTTTTTCCGAGAGTTGTATTATCAGGCACCTCAACCGTGAATTCTACCATCCGTATCTCTCCTTTTCTGACGGAAAACCGTGAAGGCCCAGTTATATACAGGAAATCCTTTATCGGACCGGTGGCTTTTACAAAGACAAAGGCATCCTGCTCCATCTCTATCTTCATATCTTTCATAGAGCTGCTTGGAACTATAAGACCTCCAAAGCGCAGGGCGTCAATATCGCCGACCAATCCAATATGATCTGTAACATTAAACTCTGCATATACGATGCGAACATCCTTAATCAGAAAAAACTGCACAGTCAGGGCAAAACAAATGCCTGTCACAAAAAAAATAACAAGCAGCAACAAAATCAGTTTTTTTTGTCTCATAATCTTTCAAACCCCGAAAAATGCCTGTTGCCTTATTTTTTCTGCTGTTTCCGGCTCTTTTTTAATTCTGCAGTATCCTTCTCAGTGACTTTCTTTTCTGCAGCATCAACAACAGCCTTATTCTCAACAACAGACTCTGAAACAAGCCCATCCTGCGCATCAGTATTCTGCATGACTTTCTTTTCTGCAGCATCAACAACAACCTTATTCTCAACAACAGACTCTGAAACAAGCCTATCTCCAGAATGACTATCCGCAGGCGGCTGGCCTGCTGTTTGTTTTGATTTTTTTCTTTTTGATGCAAAAAAGAAAAAGATTATGTTAAACAATAAAAGCACGACAAGCACTATAATGACAATCATTGCGAGCGATAATGGTTTCTTTGGTTTTTCTTCTGGCCCGCTTATAGGCCTCTCTGTTAAAGTCAGTTTGCATGTTTTAGTTTTTACTTTTCCATCTGCAAAAAAGACATTTACATTGGCATCAAACTCTCCCGGCTCTAAGTTGACTGCGTCCCAATATCCCTCGAGTGATTTTGTTTCAAAATTGTACAGGGAAATAAATGGTGTTGAAAACTCTTTCCCATTAATAGTTATTTTTGCATAAACATTTTCCAGAATCCCGTTCCATGTGTTTTGCACAGTGATAAAGAATTTATTTATCTCGCCTGCATAAAGGGTTTCTGTGCAGGAAATTATATCTAAACCCAAATCGCCTATTTTAAACATGCTTTCCTGGGTATTTGTTGTGATGCCATCATAAACAACAAATCCTTTTGCTTTATACTGGGAAGGCACAAATCCTGTTTGAGTAGAGTAAGGCACGTATATTGTTTTTCTCTCGCCAGAGCTCAGGCTGAAAACATCAGTGGTCACGTTCATTATAAGCCTGTCAGAGGTGTCATATATGCTTGCAAATCCGCGGACAGAGTCCAAATTCTGCTTTGAAAAGCTGTTCACATCAAATCTCAGCTTTCCTGTGCTGTTTATATTAGCATCTTCCGGTCCGAAAACATATTCCAGATATTTATCTTCTCTGTAAACATAAACCCATATTGCTGCCTGAATCGCAGTCACTCCACCGACTGTTGCTCCTGATGGCCCTGCAGACTCTCCTGCGCCTACTGCAAACTTATAATTTCCTGCCGGAAGAGAATCAGGAAGCCTTATTGTTGCAGTGATGTCTCTTGCGCCGCCATCCGGATCAGGATCTTCGAGAGTAACATATTCAAGAAGGTCTCCTGTCAAAAACGTCTTCAAATGAGCAGCGCCGCCTATGCTGAAAGTAAAGCTCTTGACAAGCCCTGGCTCAAAAACTATTTTTCGGTCATTGCTTGAAGGGCCTGTAAAATCAACTGCAGAAACAGCATTGATAATTGACAGCAATAGCACCAGAAGAACTATGCCGAACATTGTCTTGCTCATATCAATCAGCCACCTATAATCTACATAAAAAAAGCACGATTAAAAAAGATAAAAAAAAATAAACTAAAAAAAATTTCAGAGAGACTCTTAATACTCTGCCTTTGCTGCGAATGTCACTGTCCTTTCTCCGGTCAAGGAGTTGTAAGGAACAGTCAGGTTCACTGCAATATAGATATCATCTATACTCTCGTTATAATTGAAACCATCAGTACACAATTTCGGGCCAGGAGTCGCTACAAACGCAGCAGCAACCTCGGTCATAGTGCTGAAGTTCAAAGTACCAGTACATGTAGCAGCACCCTCTGGCTCAGTAGCCTTAATCTTCAAAGAAGGATTAGAACCACCAACAAAAGTAGCAGCAGTATGAGAACTGTTAAGCCAAACACTGGTGAATTTAGTATTGCCATCATTCCTCAAAATCAAACCATCAGCCTGGCTACTAAAGTCCAGACATTTGTTAGCTCCATCGTTACTGCTCGTTGTTGTCAGGTTACAGAACAAGTTGCCGCTTGTTGTATTGACAGAGCCAGTACCCCAGTCAATAGCAGGATCCTGAAAAATAAGCCTGGCAGTCGACGAAATAGTCAAAGTGGAAGTTCCGGAGGCTGTCTGATTGCCAGTTGCCATGCCAGTGACTGCCATGTTTTGCAATGAAGAAAGCCTTCCAATGCTCACAAAAGCAACTCCAAGAGTGACCACTATCGAAATTACAAGAATAAAAGCCAAAGTTTTATTTGAAACATCCATTGTTTAAACACCCCATCTTAACTATATTTTATGTTTAAAATGACCTATTTATTCGCTCACCTGTTCTAACATTTTTTCTAAAATTCTAACATTTATTCTAAAGGAGCCTCCCGAATATTCAGCCCAACACTTGCCTCAGCAGAATCATAGCTAGGCCCCTGCTTTTGAGGGGGCAAAATATTCAGAGAAACACTTGCTTCAGTCTCTGTTTCATCATAATGAACAGACTGTATTTTGCTCATTTCGCTTAGCATAGCTCCCATAGAAACTAAAGACACAAGCACTGTCAAAATAACCAAAACAACAATAGTCCTCTTAGAAACATCAACCTCCTCAACTCTTTTTTCATGCTCCATAAAAAACACCTTTTTTATTTTAAAACAAAAACCGCGGTTTTCATTGATTTAATGATTATTGTCAAGAATTCATGTCCTGAATATTTAAAACTTTCGGAAAAATGACTCTGCCTAAAAAGTAGCGGAAATCCATCATTTTCAGAGCCCCGCCGAGTTTTCGTAGAAAGCTGGGGAGGGAAGGGGGAGTGGGGGGGGAAAAACTTCGCGTATAACACCTTAAAAACAAGAATAACAGAAATACCTAAAACCCATCCTATTCAGATTTTTGACAAAAAAAAGAAAAAAAAAGAAAAAAATAAAAAAATTCCAGAGACTCTTAGTACTCTCCCATTGCTGTAAAGGTCACTGTCCTTGCGCCAGTTAGCGAGTTGTATGGGACAGTCAGATTCACTGCAATATAGATATCATCTATACTCTCGTTATAATTGAAACCATCAGTACAGAGCTTTGGTCCTGGGAATGCTGTAAATGCTGCCGCAACCTCTGTCATAGTACTAAAGTTCAGAGTACCAGTACAGGCAGTAGCACCCTCCTCAGTGGCCTTAATCTTCAAAGAAGGATTAGAACCACCAATAAAGGTAGCAGCAGTATGAGAGCTGTTAAGCCAAACGCTTGTAAAGACGCTGTTACCATCATTCCTCAAAGTCAAGCCATCAGCCTGTGAACTTAAGCCAACACAATAAGCATTGCCATCGTTACTGCTTGTTGTTGTCAGATTACAGAACAGATTGCCGCCTGTTGTATTGACATAGCCAGAACCCCAGTCGATAGCATCATCATGAAAAATAAGCCTGGCAGTAGATGAAATACTTAAAGTAGCAGTTCCTGTATCTGTCTCGTTGCCAGTTGCCATTCCGGTAACTGCAAATTTTTCAATTGATGTGAGTTTATCAATGCTCACAAATGTGCCTACGAGAGTAACTATTATAGTCACCGCCAGAAAAACCGCCAATGTTTTATTTGAAACATCCATTGTTTAACACCTCATTTTTAATATGTTTAAAGACAAATTTTCTATTTACTTTTTATTCACTTTCTATTTACTCTAAGGGTGCCTCCTGTATATTCAGCCCGATAGTTGCCTGGGCAGAATCATAGCTAGGCCCCTGCTTTGGAGGACTCAGTATTGTTAGCTTGACTGTTGCCTCATCAACAGCATTAAC